>JASHRE010000527.1 GCA_030037515.1 Candidatus Sulfotelmatobacter sp. | reverse complement strand
CGTCGCACACCTTCCGCACCGACGAGGGCGATGTGGCGCTGAAGTGTCCTACTGAAATCGCCATCACCGACCGGCGCGAGAAAGAGTTGGCCGATCAAGGTCTGGTTCCGCTCGTGCATTGCAAGGGCACCGACAAGGCGGCGTTCTTCAGCATTCAGTCCTGCAACAAGCCGAAGCTGTACGACAGTGATGCGGCGACCGCGAATGCTCGCATTTCGGCACAATTGCCCTACATGATGGCCACCTGCCGGTTCGCGCACTATCTGAAGGCGATGATGCGCGACAAGATTGGCGGCTTCATGTCGCGAGACGACTGCTGGCGTTATCTGAATCGCTGGATCAGCAAGTACGTCACGCAGGATGACAAAGCGAGTCAGGCGGTCAAAGCGAAATTTCCGTTGCGCGAAGCACGCGTCGATGTGGAAGAGGTAAAAGGCAAGCCAGGAGTATATCGAGCGGTGGCTTACCTTCGACCGCACTTCCAACTCGACGAGCTCAACGTTTCGCTGCGCCTGGTGGCAGAGCTTCCGCCCGCCGCCAAGTAGCGCAATTTTTGGTGCGGATGGGTTACCCAGGGTTTCATTGGTCTTCAATACGTTCGTGAGATGAGGAGGAATTGCGATGGCAAGTGATGCGCTTCTGTTAATACAAGGCGTGAACGGCGAATCCCAGGAACAAGGGATGACCAACTACATCGAGCTGGACAGCTTTTCGTTCGGCGCGTCCAACCCGGCGGACATCGGCGGAAAAGGTCTTTCGGCGGGCAAGTGCTCGCTCTCGGACTTTAGCTTCACTTGCGCCGTTGACCAAGCCAGCTATCAGATTCTAAACGATCTGTATATGGGCACGCACATCCCGACATGCACATTTGCGATGCGCAAGTCGACCGGCGCGGCGACTCCATATACCTATCTGCAGGTCATCATGACCAACTGCTACATCACGAGCCAGAGCACCGGCGGAGGCAAAGAGGGTACGCCCAGCCAAAGCGTCAGCATCGCGTATGAGCAGATCGAGTACCAGTACTACACGCAGGATACTCAAAGCGGAGCTGTATCGTTGGCCGGACAGGCGACTTATAACATTGGAGCCGCCCAACAAACCTCGTAAGAAGGGACGAAGTCAAAATTGCATCTGGAGGCGTCTCCGCGACCGCGACCACGGACGGGGATGCCTCCGAGTTGTTGGTAAATTGTTGGCGATGAGTGGATGGCTGAAATGAATCCGCAAGAACTGTATCGGGCCGGCCGGCTGACCGATGCGATCAAGGCGCTGAGCGCGGAAGTGCGGGACAACCCGACGGACGAGCGCCGTCGCACTTTCCTGTTCGAGCTGCTGTGTTTTGCGGGCGAATACGAACGAGCCGACAAACAACTGGAAGTGCTGGCACAAGCGGGACCGGACAGTGAACTGGGCGTCCTGCTTTATCGCAGCGCACTTTTTGCGGAACGGCAGCGCCACGATTTGTTCCAGCGAGGAGAACTTCCCAACGGTCCGGATGAGGCCGCCGACCGCAGCGGTATCGTGAACGACAAAGCTTTCTCGTCAATTCGTGATGCCGACCCCAGAACCGCGGCTCGTCTTGAACTTTTCGCGGCGGGCAATTATTTGTTGCTGCCGCTCGAGCACGTAGCGTCGATTCAAATTCCGCAGCCGCGGCGGTTGCGCGATTTACTGTGGACGCCCGCGGCAGTGCGCACCACTCCGGCGTTTAAAGGGACCGAACTCGGAGAGGTTCTGCTTCCGGTGCTCGCACCTTTTTCCTGGCGGCATCCGGACGAAGCGGTTCGGCTTGGCCGCATGACGGTATGGGAAAAGCCCGCGGAATACGAATATCAGGTTCCATTTGGGCAGAAAATGTGGCTCGTCGATGAAGAAGAAATTCCGTTTCTCGAACTGCGTTCGCTCGAGTTCAATCCAGCTTCTGTGGCCGCTTGATCTATCATGCCTTTTCCCGACGATCTGCTCAATCCCATAGAAGGTCTCAGTCCCAGCGGCGCGAATCTACGCTACGATCCCGTTTACGACAAGATAAAGGAAGCGCGGCGCGAGGAAGCACAGCCTCCGCCGGGAATGACTGAGCAAGACCGCAAGGTCGCCGACAACACGCAGGTCATCCGCCTTACGACCGATCTGTTGACCAATAAGACCAAAGACCTGCAACTTGCGGCGTGGTTCACGGAAGCGTCGCTCAAGCAGCGAGGTTTTGCCGGCCTGATGGACGGGCTGGCTCTGTGTTTCGGTCTAATGAGTAAGTTTTGGGACACTCTCTATCCCGAGATCGAAGATGGCGATGCGGAATCGCGCGGAGCGCCTCTGGGGTTTATCGGAACCAAGCTCGACATCCCGTTGAAGCTGACCGCGGTGGTCGAGAAGCAACGCTATGCGCTGATCGACTACGAACAATCGCGTGCTCTGGGCTATGAGGATCAGGCGAAAACCGACGAGGCGAAGAAAAGCCGCGCACAATCGGTCAAGGAAGGCAAGCTGACGCCTGAGGCTTTCGATAAGGCCTTCGAGGGAACTCCTAAAAAGTTTTATGTGCAAGCCGAACAGGACCTCGACGCTTGCCGGCAAACTCTGGGGCGGCTGAAAAAAATCTGCGACGAGAAATTCGCGGATGAAGGGCCTTCGTTTGGCCCGCTAGAAAAGGCGCTCGAAGGCGAGCGGCACCTGATCCACAGTCTGCTGCAGAAAAAACGCGAAAAAGAGCCTGACCCAATAGAGGCGGCGCCGCCCACCGACAATGCAGCCGGAGGAGTCGAAGCAGGCGCTGCCCGAGTCGCTCCGGTCCGAACCGGCGTTCTGATTTCGATTGAAAATTCCTCCGAGCCTCCAGAGCGTATGGACGCAGTCCGAAAGGTCGCGGAGGCGGCAGCCTATCTGCGGCGTCTGGAACCGCAGAGTCCGGCCTCGTATCTGATGCTACGCGGATTGCGTTGGGGAGAGTTGCGGGCTGCGATTGAACAGGCTGATCCCACGAAGCTGGAAGCTCCGCCCACCGAGTTGCGGCGTCACCTGAAGAAACTGTTGCTGGACAAGAAATACGATCAGCTGCTCGAAGCTGCGGAAAGCGCGATGGCCCTTCCCTGCAGCCGCGCCTGGCTCGACCTGCAGCGATTCGTCGTTGAGGCCTGTGATGCCTTGGGCGGCGGCTACGAGGCGATCTCGAAGGCGATCCGCTCGCAGTTGAAGACGTTGATGGCCGACCTTCCGCAACTTCTTGACGCGACATTGATGGATGACACGCCTGCCGCCAACAGCGATACGCGCGCTTGGCTGGCATCGTTGAATCAGGAGATTGCGCCGTCAACCAGCGCAGGCGCGGATGGAGCGGC
>JASHRE010000526.1 GCA_030037515.1 Candidatus Sulfotelmatobacter sp. | reverse complement strand
CACAGTCTTGAAATTTGCCGAACGCTCTCACGATCAGCCGGAGGCGCTGCTGAAGTGGTACTACCCGGGCCGTTTGACAGGTCACGAGTTTCTTTACTCGGCGCGAAACCAGCACAAGTTAGCCCGCGACCCGAAGCAGACGGTCGAGGTACGTGGTTTCAGCTCCCGCTCCTAACTGCAGCGCTTGAGTATCGAACTAAGGAGCGGAGTTGACTCCAGATTCGATCTCAGAGGAACGAAGATCGGGATGCAATGAATACGGTTCAACGCGATGGGTCCTCGGGCAACCAATGGGATCAATATGCTCATCAGGGATACTAGGGCCAGGTCGATGCCGCTTAGTCGTAACACAGGTAAGGAAATGTTCGGGAAGGTCTGGATCGCGGCGGTTCCCGTCGTCATCGTACTGTCTTCGCTCTTGGTGGCGCAGAACGTTCCGGTTAAATTTCCCCCAGCGGCATCAGTTCGCCAGTGTTCGATTCGTGCAGGCACACATCAATGTCGAACCCAGCGTTTTGATTCGGACGGAGTGCAATGGACCGTTCCCGTCGACGCTCCCGCCATTCTCCTATCTACGGGGAGAGCAAACTGGACGTTCGCCCAAAAGCTGCTCCCGGCGATACAGATAAAAGGCTTCCATTTCAACCGCCCCCCTCCCATCAACTAATCCTTTTTATGTAGTCGTTCTACGGCTTTAGACAGAACACGATCACGACATACGCGTTCCCGGCATTGTGATCTTGGGCCTCGTGCTTTCTGTGATAGTACGTCAGCTGCACAAGGCATTTGAGTCCTTTGAACCGGGTTTGGAGGTTGAGATGGGCTATCGTTTGCTGACCGAGAGAATTGCTGCCGACCACGATCCCGGAAGTTTGTTTGCGGCATTAGGGTCAAACCTCATTCCAGTCGCGGTCGGGCTTGTCTCCTTCGGCGTGACCGAGGTCATGCATTCCCTGCTCGTTCCTGACCTGGGCCGCCTTTGGGAACGACTGCTGGCAGAAGGCCTCTCTGCGGCTGTTGTTGCGCTCTTGACAGCCGCACTCATACATCAGGCGAACCTGAGACGGGAAGCTGCGCTGTTACGGATGCAGATCATCGCGGAAATGAACCACCACATCCGGAATGCGCTGGCGGCCATTTCCCTATCCACAGACATCATCCAAAGCCAGCAAAGCATTCAGGTGATCTCTGAGAATGTCGATCGGATCGAATGGGCTTTGCGGGAGGTGTTGCCCCGAAGGAGGCCGTTGCGAGAGGAGGATCGAAATCGAATGTTCTATTTCGAAGTGTCCCAGGCGAGGGCCGACAACAAGTGATGCAAGTGCGGTTCAACGGCGTTGAATCGCGTGAGGAGATAAATGGATAACACAGGCATAGATATCGAACGGATCACGGAAAAGCTTAGCCTCCGGCGTGAGCAGATTTTAGGGTTCTTAAAGCGTCTCGACGACGAGGCGCAGGAACTGGACACCGACTCGGCGCAAGACATTGCCGACCGCACTGTCCTCAGCATGTCGAAGGAATCACTGTTTGAGCGGACGAGCCAACAGAGAACGGTTTTGCGCATGGTTGACGGGGCGCTCAGAAGAATCTCTGACGGCTCCTTCGGCGTCTGCACAAGCTGCGGGGATGACATTTCGGCTCGGAGGTTGGAAGCTCTCCCCTGGACACAATACTGCCTTCGATGTCAGGAGGCCCTTGAAGAGGAGCAGCGGACCAGCCCATCGGCAGCATCCCTGTTGCCGACGGCATCATTAAGAACAGAGGCGGAATCGTGAGTCGGCCTCGATCAAAACCCCAGAGGATTTCCTGAGATGGAATGGAGGCTAGTGTGCGATCGTATCGCAACGATTGAAGAGGTTGGGCATGACGTGCAACGAAAAACCACTTGCGCTCGCCGGTGCAATTTTGTGGGGAGCCGCGATGCTCCTGATGGGAACAGCAAACATGGTGTGGCACGGCTATGGACAAGAGTTTTAAGGGTCATGGCATGGGTTCATCCGGGCTGCCATGTCGCTGGAAATATCGTGCAGTTGGCGATTGGAACCGTGTACGGCATTGTTGATGGTCTGGTTGGCGGCCTTGTGTTTGGACCGTTGTACAGCCGACTGACCTAACTACGTCGTGACCTGGTAGCGCTGTGATAGCGGGCGTGGTGACCGTGATACTGATGGATCAACTGTGGAGGATATCATGAGGTATGTTGCTCTCGTTGTAGTCCTGGCTGGTGTCTCTGCGTACAGCGCATTCGGGCAGACGACCGACCCGCCGGGTGATAAGGGTCAGAACCTTCAGGATTGCGTGGACGGATTTTCGAGCTGTAATTACTCGCTTTTGACGCCGGCTCAGCAGAAACAAGTTACCGATTTACACTACGACAACAATCTTTGGGCATGTTTGACCGGTTATGGCGAGTGCGATCATTCCTCCCTTAAATCATCCGATGCGATGGAAGTATCGGTTCTTGAAAGAAGGCGAAATCTCCTAGCTTGCGAAACTACGATTGGGGTGTGCGACAAGGGTCTGTTGACAGCAGCCGAGGCTGCCAATGTGGCCGAGATGGAAAAAAAACAGAATCAACTGAATTGTGAAACCGGCTCCAGCTCCTGCGACTACTCCTTACTTAGTCCCGCGGAGACATCGAGAGTGCATACTCTGGCGCAAGAACACAATCTGCTGGCGTGCCAATCGAATGATGCTTCATGTGACAAATCATTGCTGAACACATCGGAAAGGGCATACGTCGTTAGCCTTGAGCAGCAAACGAATCTTTTGGCTTGCAAAAGCGGCAATGGCTACTGCGACGAGTCGATGCTCAGCCCGGCACAGGTTAAGCAAGTGACGGAAGCTCAACGCCAGCGAAAGGCATTAGCAGGGCTGCCCGACTACGATGCATTTGAGCCATCTGTTTTAGGCAAGCAGACAAAACCCGAGTGATGCGAGCTTCGGAAATGTTTGGAACCATTGAGTTTACCTCAGGCGGGAGGTACGAGCGGAGTGCCCGTTGGCGAAAGCGAAACTATTCTTCTTTACATGTGTTTTAACCGAGGGATGGGACCCTCTTAATTGTCTCCGCTTTAGGAGCGGTCGGTTGATATTCTGGCAACATTTCGGCTTTAAGTTCGTGCTGCTGTTGATTCTCTGCACCGCAGGTCTTTTCTTTTTCCCAGTCGCTCACGGAAGCTATTCCGCCGTCCACGGGCCAGTGACTGCCTTGCAATCGATCAAGACCAGGCTGCAGATGTGGGTCATCATGGCCGTCGCCGCCTGCAGCCCCACCGTGAAGCGTCTCTACGCGGCGGACTCGCGCCATCCCTTCCAAGCCTGCGCTCGGATAGCGGGCATCCTTTCTAGTTCCGATCAGACCTTCGTCCTCCGCTGCTGAACTTTATACATTCCTCGGAACTCAGAGTTCTCGGTGGCAGTTCTCTGCCCGCTGATGAACATCGTAGTGGCTCGGCATGCTACAGCATGATTGCCCCATTGCACGCTGGACGCAAGCCACAACGATAACGGCCAAAACCCAAAGGAAATCGAATCGGGAGGATTGCAAAAATGTTCAGTGTTCGTTCGAATATTTTCGTGTTGGCAAGTTTCGTCATCTTCTCATTGGCAACCCTATCCGCAGCCACTGATAGCGGAGAAACTGGCAAGTTGAAGATACACGTGACCCCGAAGCAGGCGTATGTTTTTGTGGATGGCTCGGCGATCCGCGACGGCAGTCAAACCATAAAACTCGTGCCCGGTTCGCATCAAGTAAGTGTTCACAATTACGGATACACACCGGTGACCCAATCGGTCGAAATCGAATCAAGGAAAACTACCGATCTCAACGTAGATTTGCAGAAGTCCGGCGACAAAGTATCTGGGCCATTCGGTGACATCGAATTCAAGGGACAACCGCGAGCTGCCGTGCTGCTCAATGGCAAAACACCCGATTACTTCGTCGGACATGTGGACGAGTTCGACTGGAACTGGATCTGGCATCAAAGGCTGCTGGTCAAGCCCGGAACATACGACGTGAATGTCACGCGCGAGGGAAAGTCGATCTGGTCGGGGCCGGTGACCGTGAAGGCGGGCCAGCAAGTTACCGTTTACCTCGATCACGATGGGAAAATGAAGACAAAGTCATGGCAGCAGGGGGAGAATATGGGCCCTCAACCGCGATTCCACGCGGGAATAGCCAGCGCGACCGTGCCCATCGCTCCTGTGTCTGCCGCGCTTACCGCGCAATCTACGGTGCTCAATTGCGGACAATCGGCCCGACTGAATTGGAATTCCGCCAACGCCGTAGCAGTTACGATCACCGACCTTGGCAACGTCCCTACCAGCGGAGACCGCTCCGTGACTCCGAAAAAAACGACCACCTACCAATTGGTGGCGAAGGGACCGGGCGGTGATGTTACACAAGCGGCGACCGTCGATGTCAACTCGCAGCCGGCCGCAACGCTGACCGCCAGCGAAGGCGAAGTTCACTTCCACAAGATCGGAGACAAAATTGTGCAGGATGATCCGGTCACGCTCAACTGGTCGGCATCGAACGCGGACAAGGTCACGATCACTCCTCTCGGCATCGAGGGCATGAGTGGCAGCCAGACGATCAAGCCGGTGCCAACTCAGACCGCTACAGGGCAAGTGAATGAGTTCGTGAATTACACGCTTTCGGCGTCAAATGCGTGTGGCGGCACTGTCACAAAAACAGCGGCGCTGCACTTTGTCGGTTCGATCGATCCTGCGCCTGCGATAGTTCTGGCGAGCGTGTTTTATCCCAGCAATTACCCGCAGGCCGGACATCCGAAGGTTGGCCTGCTCGGGAGCGAGAAAGCGGCGCTCATCGACGCGTCGAATCGATTCAAGACTCATGAGCAATATGACAGCGACAACGCCACCCTGATGGTCCTCGGGCATGCCGATGTGCGCGGACCAGAGCGCTACAACCTGCAACTCAGCCAACGTCGCGCCGAACTGGTAAAGCAGTACTTGGTTTCGCAGGGGATTCCGGCGGACAAGATTCAGACCCGTGCTCAAGGCAAGGACCAGGAGCTGAGCCGGAGCGAAGTTACAAAGCTGCAGAATCAAGACCGGCAGAAGCCGGACAAGTGGATGGTGCATAACGCAAAAGCGACATGGATGGCCTACAACCGGCGGGTGGATATCATCCTCGAACCGCAGGGACAGACATCCAAAGAGACTTACCCGAATGCTGCATCGGATGCGCGGCTGTTGTGGCAACGCGCCGAGCCGTCGTTGCACAAAATCGAATCGGCCAGCCAGGCACCGGCCACAGCGCAATCGTTGCAAGCGGCAGTGCGGGGGGACTGATACCGGGTGGGTAAGCGAAACTGCAACGCAGAGGCCTCTAGGGGAATGCTTTTGGCCCTGTTCACGAAGTGAAATTGTGAACAGGGCCGAAGTGCAAATCAGGACCTTAAACGGTGTATTCGCCACCGGGCATCTTCCAACTGACGACTCAAACAACTCGCTTTGCAGATCCGAACACTGCACTCGCGGACTCTAGATAACTGAACCGCAGGAGAAGGCCATCTCATTGCTTAGGGAGGCAGGAAAACGCGGGAATGACGGCGACATTCGAGGAACAGGTTCGTCAATACGCCTATCGTTTGTTTGAAGAACGTGGTTGCGAAGATGGGCATGCAGTTGAGGACTGGTTGCGTGCAGAACGAGAGATTCGCGGATTCGCATCAAGGAGGGGGAAGCTGGAAGCGGAGCTGCGCCGAAGCGGCGCCTCGCAGAGCAGAGCTCTGCAGGAAGAAAAAACCGCTCTACATGACCGCCGGTCGATCAGCGCTGCTTTGAGGGCTTCGAAATAGACGGACCGCACCTACTCATGAGATTCCTCCTTTTCTTGCGATGCGCCATCGCGGGTCAAGGTTGGGACGACAGAATCGAGCCCACGATGAGCACCCCCGATGCCGAGCCAATGAAGGCGAGCTGCGGATACGGCTCCAGTTTGCCCAGAAACGTTGATGACAAAGCTCGGTCCGAAAAACAACGCCTCTCAGCACCTCGTATTGGCGACAGAATACCTGGGTCCGGGAGACACCACAGCCACGCACAAGCACCTGGCCCAGGATGAAATCGTGTCCATTCACGGTCCGCGTTCTGTTGGACGATCGGGAGCGCGATTTGCCTGCGGGCGGGCTGGCTTCATTCCTGCTTATACGTGGGTGAACAGCGGAGGAAGTGCCCCGTCGGGATTTCCGTTTGCATTCGGAAACTCCAGGTCGTGCGGCTGTGCTCCATCACATCACAGACTGGCTTCGGGATGGCCGATCCGGGACATCACGGTGCGATAGTCGCCATCCGAGTGTATGGTCTCCACGGCTTTGCGCAGAGCGGTGTTTACCGCCGGATCGCTCGGATAACGTTCGGCGGCGTCGAGAAGCACGCGGGCTTTGTCACCGTCGGAAGAAATGCCGGTGGCCGATTGGATTGCCGCAATGG
>JASHRE010000525.1 GCA_030037515.1 Candidatus Sulfotelmatobacter sp. | reverse complement strand
TTGCGTACGCGCCGTCCCACGCCATCGTACGGAACCCAACGAACGTATTTCTGGCTGACGCCGCCCTGCAGCATGAGATCCTCGACGAGACGACCGATCGGATTGTCGGCAAGCGCGGTGACGATGGCCGTATCCATGCCGAAGCAGCGTCGCAGCCCGCGCGCCACGTTGTATTCGCCACCACCCTCCCAGACACGAAAGTGGCGTGTGGTCGAGATGCGCTCGTCACCGGGATCCAGCCGCAACATGACCTCGCCCAGGCTGACCAGGTCCCACATGCATTCGGACTTCGGTTTGATTTTCACTTAGTCGGATCTTCGCCCCCGAAATCGCAAGAGTAACACGATGGATAGCCCTCCTCAGTGCTGATTTTAGCTCGCCTCGAGCAGTCCTTATGTCTCAGCAGAGTGCGCCGAGTTTTAGGCTTTGCTTGGAAACTCGAGCGCCCGTGGGGTCCCTGGGGAAAATCAATCCTGGAGTCTTACTTCGGAGAAATATGCGAGCGTTATGTGGAACTCGCCTGCCCTTCGCCATTCGGAGCCCAGGTCTGAAGCTTCACGAGCCAATCGGCCGGTTCGGGAAGGATGGCAAACTTCGGCAGCCGTCCGCGAACCATCGCGACTTCGTCGCAGCAGTGATAGCGCGGGCAGGCGTGGCAGTCTTTGTAAATCTTGTCGGGGAGATCCTCGCGCTGGGCAACAGAGAATCCGAGCTTCGCGAAGAAATCAGGCTTGCGCGTAAAGAGACATGTGCAATCGACACGATGACGTTTCGCTTCGGCCATCAGCGCTTTTACAAGACGGCTGCCGCCGCCTTTGCCCTGCGCCCAGGGTGCAACCGTGATCGAGCGGATTTCGGCCAGGTGCGTCCCATAAAGATGCAGCGCGCCACAACCGATGATTCTGCCGCCGTCTTCGAGCACAACAAAATCCCGAACGTTCTCGCAGATTTCGGCGAGCGTGCGCGGCAGAAGTGTGCCATCGCCGGAATAACCGGCGATCAATTCGTGAATCTGTTCCGCATCCGGTAGTATCGCTTTACGCGTGCGCATGAACCTCCTCGCGAAGAGACTGAATCTTTTCCCGGGCAAGGCCCAGAGCCTTCCGCACGCGCTCCGGTGCCGTGCCGCCGACCACGTCGTGGAGGGCTAAAACTGAGGATAGTTTCAGCGAATCATAGAAGTCGTCGCGAAAAGCTGGACTGATCTTTTGCAATTCCGCCAGCGGCAATTCGTGCAACTCGGAGCCGCGCTCGATCGCAAGCGCAACCACTTTTCCGATTCGCTCGTGCGCGAGTCGCGACGGCACGCCGCGGTTGACGAGATACGTTGCGCCTGCCCAAGCATTCATGAACCCTGATTGTGCCGCCCGCTCCATCGCCTCCTGATGAAATTCGACGGACTTCATAAATCCGGTCACGAGCGGCAGCATCTGCAACATCGTGTCGGCCGGCTCAAACAGCAGTTGCTGCGTTTCCTGCAAATCTTTGTTGTAAGCCAGAGGCAAGCCCTTCATGTTGACGAGAAGCGCGGTCGCATTGCCCACGATTCGTCCCGTTTTTCCGCGGACGAGCTCGAGCAGGTCGGGATTCTTCTTCTGCGGCATCGCGCTGCTTCCAGTGGAATATGTTTCGGGCAGGCCGATGAATCCGTATTCCTGCGTAGAGAAAAGAATCATCTCTTCGGCCCAGCGGCTCAGGTGAATCGCCAGTAGCGATAGCACATCGACGAACTCGACCGCGAAATCGCGGTCGCTGGTCGCGTCGATGCTGTTTGCGGTCGGAGCATCGAAGCCGAGACTCTGCGCCATCGCCATACGATTGAGCGGCAGCGTCGCTCCCGCGACCGCGCCCGATCCCAGGGGACAAAGGTTCAACCGCTTGCGGCAATCGGCGAGCCGCTCCCCGTCGCGCAAAAACATTTCAACGTAAGCCAATAGCCAATGGGCTATCAGCACCGGCTCGGCTTTTTGCAGGTGAGTATAGGCAGGCATGGCGGCATCGCCGGCCAGCTCTGTGCGGTCGACGATTGCGTTGCACAGCTTTGAAAGTTCGTGTCGCAATTGGTCAATCGCAGCACGCACGTAAAGCCGCAGGTCGGTCGCGATCTGCTCGTTGCGACTGCGACCGCTGTGCAGCTTGTAGCCGACATCGCCGATCAGAGCCGCAAGCTGCTTCTCAACAAAATGGTGGACATCTTCCGCCTCCGGATCGTCGAGAAACACCGCCGAGGCTGCCGCGCGTTCGCCGATCTGCTCGAGACCCTGCAAAATCGCGATGAGTTCCTCGGGCGACAAGATTCCGGCGCTTTTCAGAGCGCGAGCATGCGCCGCGCTGGCGTCGAGTTCGTACCCTAGCAGTCGTCGATCGAAATCGAGCGATCGCTGCCAGCGCTCGAACTCGGGATCCAGCGGCTGCCGGAATCTTCCCGACCACATCTTCATGGCTTAACCTCTTCCCTTTCTCGTGCATGAGCCTGCGCGCGCGATCGCGAGGGCAGACCGAGAATGCGAATGAATCCTTCTGCGTCTTTCTGGTCGTAACCTGCGCCCATCGTGAATGACGACAGATCGGTGCGATAGAGCGAGAGCTCGGACTCACGGCTCGCCACCGAAACGTTGCCTTTATAGAGTGCGAGCGTGATTTTGCCACTCATATTTTTCTGGGTGCTCTCGACAAATCCATCCAGCGCTTCGCGCAGCGGCGTGAACCAAAGGCCGAAGTAAACCAGTTCCGCATATTTCAATCCG
>JASHRE010000524.1 GCA_030037515.1 Candidatus Sulfotelmatobacter sp. | reverse complement strand
GGAGCAAAATTCCCCGCACCTTCCGTGACGCAGCCCTGGCCGGTAGCAGGCAGGTACGCCCCGAGATAGAAAGGCATGGGGAACGGAACTCGACCAGACCATTGTCGAGGCGATCGAAGATCCTTTTCTGCACGGCTAACCGGCAGCAGAACATCCCGAAGCCGTGGTGAAAAGGCTGGATTTGGGGTGGGAGACGGGAATCGAACCCGCAACAACCGGAGCCACAGTCCGGTGCTCTGCCAGTTGAGCTACTCCCACCGCAACCGCTCGATTATAACAATTTTGCCGAACTCGTCGGCCCAGCTATGCATAGCCGGCAAGCGGGGGCAATACGGAGAGGCGGAGAGCAGAAGACGGGTCAAGCTGCACGCCGCGGCGCGCGGTTGGGGAGTGGGGAGGGTACGTGGAAAACGCACCGAGTGGTGCCGGCGAGCGTCCACAAACCTCAGATTCGGCCAATGCCGACGTACTCGAATCCGAGCGCGCGGAGCCGAGCCGAATCGAGCAGGTTTTTGGTGTCGACAATGAGCGGCTTCTTGAGCAGATGCTTGATGCGGTCGAAATCGAGCGCACGAAATTCGGGCCAACCTGTGCCCACCACCAGCGCGTCGGATCCTTCCGCCGCGGCGTATGCGGAATCGCAATACCGGACGGGCACGTTTAGACGAGTCTTGGCTTCGGGAATCGCCACCGGATCGTAAGCGCGCACGCGCGCTCCCCTCGACACCAGCGTTTCCGCCAGCCGCACAGAGGCCGACCCCGCCACCGAATTCGTGTTCGGCTTGAAGGCGAGCCCCAGAATGCCGACTTCTTTGTTCTCGACCGAGCTCAGTGCCTGCGCAATCTTCTCAACCAGCCGTTCCGCCAGCGTTTGATTCACATCTCGGGCTGCGTTCAGCACTTTCAACGAAACCCCGTGCGACTGAGCCAGGTGGACCAATGAATCCATATCGGATTCAGCGAAGACGCCGCCCATGCCCGCGCCAGGTTGCAGGCAACGCGGAGCAATTTTCTTATCAAGCCCGAGGGCCAGTGCTAGATTCACGGCGTCAGCATTGACGCGTTCGCATAGACTAGCCACCTCGTTGATGAACGAGATTTTGGTCGCCACAAAGGCAGTCGCTGCCTCGCGGACGAGTTCGGCCGTCGCCTGATTGGTGACGATCACCGGAACGCCACGCATGACGAGCGGATGGAAAATCTGCTTCAGCATCTGCACCGCTTCGTTGGAACTGGAGCCGAGAATCAGCCGATCGGGCCAGTTGAAGTCTTCGACTGCGCAGCCGTCGGTAAAGAACATGGGCTGAGAAACGATGTTGGCCTGCAATCCGGCATCTTGTATGTTCTTTTCCAACGCATTGGCCGTCCCCACCGGAACCGGCGTCACGATAATGAGAATCGGAGACTTGGGGGCGAGCTTGGCGATCCTGAGCGCGATATCATTCAGATGGTCTGGCTTGTCTTCGGCGAGGAAAATCACCTGCGTCCGCCGGGCGAACGACTCAATGTCGGTCGAGTAAGCGAGACGGCCGGCACGAACGTTGCGGCGGATGATTTCTTTCAGATTTTTCTCGAAGAAGGGGATGTTCCCCTGCGCCATTTCGACCATGCGGGTGCGATCGGGATGGCAGCAGGAAACGGGTGTTCCGAAATCCGCCAGGCAAGCTGAAATGACCGTGCCCAGATATCCTGCGCCATACACCCCGATCTGCATGCGCGTCTCTCCGTTGGGCCGGAAACCCGCGTCGGAAGTGGCGTTTGGCGGATGTTCCGGAGCCGTGACCTAATCCTTAATTACAGCCGCGCCGGAGCCATTTCAACGCACGGGAGTGAACTGTACCTGGGGCCATGCATGACAGGACGCAGTAACACTTTTGACGATTACGGCCGATTATCGGCCCACTTATGCGAAACCAACCTGCGGCCGAGAGAGATGGGAGCCAAGTCGACCCAGCAGTTTTCGGCATCTTCCCGCACAAAAGTCAGCTTTTCCAACATGATCCGTCGGCTTTGCTGGTACGCCGCCCAGCGTTGCCGTGCCACCTCGCAAGCATGGATCGCCGCGGGCTGGCTGCTCATTTTCACGATGGTGAGATGAGGAATGTACGGCCACTCTTCCCGGAAAGCCAGGCCATCCACATTCAGGTGCGAATGCAGCTCGGTCATCCGCGAGGCCTGCGCATCCACTCGGATGTAGACGGTCGGGGTCACGGGGATGAAAGTTTCAACCTCGCCCAAGTGCACCTCGAACGGCTGTTCTTCGCTGCAGAGATGATCGAGTACGTCTAGAGCCTCCTGCTCCGTGCCCTGCAGGCGGCGCGGGGGAAGTATGGTTAAATGTGCCGGCAGATGAGGCAGATCCGGATGCAGCTGGCGCCGGAGGTTCTCCACGAACTCTCCCGCAGAATTTCTTACATATGCCACCAGCGCGTAACGCCGCTTCTCCATATCCGGATAAAAATTATACCTTGCCGTTGAGACGCGGATTCTCGCTGGGATGTTGGCCAGATGGGAAAGTCGTTCGCGTCCAGGGCAAAGGCTCTCGAGCTTAGAATTGTTGCGCAGTGCAGCCCTAGGCGCAGAACGGTATCAGCGCGGTCCGTCATTTATAATTTGTTGTCGCTTGGCACGGTCGCAACTACGCGAATTCCACCGCTTCTGAATGTCAGCCACGTTCTAGGCCACCTCATCGCACCCAGCCAGTGATTGCGATCACCTGAATTGTCACTCCATTTTCTGTTTCCTATCGGTCACTCGTCGTTGAACCTTCCGAAATTTTCGGAATCAGTTGACCTTGGGTCGCATGGCATAGACTGACATTGTCGTTTTCGGTGAAGCAGTACCACCGCTAACGCTATCCGTCGCTGCAAACCGGAATGGCTGATGACTCCTGACAAGGGTTCTTGTCTCTAGGAGTTGTCGGCAAAGGTCGCACTCCAAGCATCTTCCCTAGACAAGTACCGCACAGTGACCAAATTTCGTTGACTTCGGTCTTTATCTTTGCTGTACTGAAGCTGTTATCACGGTGAAGGAGTTCACCGAAACTGCTTTTCCCACTTTTAAGCCGGGAACGGCTGATGACTCCTGACAAGCAGCATTCTTGTCGCGGAGTCATGCCCCGGCGAGAATCCCGCTAATCAAGCAGAGGTACTTCCATGGGGAATGTGTGGGTCCTCGCCTCCGTCAGGGTCGGTGTCCCCATTTGGTTCAAGATCTCCACCGCTCTCAGCGAGATCGCGGTGGGTACGGTGGCGCAGCTTATTATCGGAGCCTTCCTTGTGCACGGAGAGCTCGGCGCAAAAACCGGCCGGATCAGCTTCCTGGCCGGAACTGGCGCGATTGTTCTGACATTTCTCGCCGGCTTGGAAGACGTTCGAATTGAGCCGAGGGCCACGCCCTGAAGCAAAAACTCAGACGGTGCTGAGGCAAACGGAATAAACAAGAAAGGAACAGGGTGGCTTGTTGAAATACGTGATGGTGGGGATAGGGGGAGCTCTGGGCTCGATTCTGCGCTTCTGGTTGGGAAGCTACATCGGCAGCAAGATGGGGACGCGTTTCCCGTACGGCACTCTCGTGATTAACGTGACTGGTTCTTTCTTGATTGGACTGGTCTACGCACTGTTGATCGCAAAGACAACGTGGAGCCCAAATTGGAGATATCTGATTCCTATTGGATTCATCGGCGGCTATACCACTTTCTCGAGCTTCGAATATGAAACACTTCGCACCATTCAAGACGGCCAGATTGGTCTTAGCCTTCTATATGTCGGACTAAGCATGTGCGTGGGTTTTGTCGCCGTTTGGGGAGGAGTTGTAACCGGGAGGGCAATTCCATGAAAGCACAACAGCCATGCGAGGAACGAGCGTCAGCCAGGCACTCACGTAGGGTGCTCGCCCCACGTCCCGGATTTTGAGGGCTTTTCAGTGAATCTGCCAGAAACGGCGAACCCACTGACCGATCTTGGACTCTGCAATTTCCATCGCCGGGCCCTGGCGGCTCCCGAGGTAAGCTTTCGCGTTCGACTCCAGGGAGAGCGCTGCCAATGTGTTCCTAGGAATGTTAAGGGGTCCTTTACTCGGAAAGCTGAACACAGAAGAATGCAGCTTGTGCCATCGCGTGTTCGAAGCGGAGATTGCTCGGTTGCGGGAGCTTGCCCAAACGGTTCAGAGTTCCACGTTTGCTCAATGGATGAAAACTCAGGGGACCCTTTGTTTGCATCATGCCAGAAAGCTCAAAGAGTTTGTGCCATTGCGGCTTCGAACCCTCATCGACGAGGTTGTGGAACGTGACCGTGCCGAACTGGAGGAGGAGCTTTCTCCAGAGCAGGCTAAAGCACGGCGT
>JASHRE010000523.1 GCA_030037515.1 Candidatus Sulfotelmatobacter sp. | reverse complement strand
TACTTCATCAATGCTATGTCATCCTCCTTGATATGGTGCCGAAGCCAGTCGGCTAGAAAGTTGGACAGGGCGGTCGTAAGCACGCGTTTTACGGACCATAGTTTGCTACAAGCTCGTTGACCTGTTTGGCCAAATCCTCGTGTTTACATTTGTGATTGGCCGGGGCAGGGTAGTTCAAGCGTCCCATCGCGTCCCCGACAGCCCCAGGACTCGGTATTGCCATTCTGTCAGAACAGTATTACCGTAGTAGGTAATGATGAAAGGGATTACCATTAAGCTTCCAGATGCGACGCTGCACCGGTTGAGGCAGGAGGCCCGTACGACCGGGCGGAGCGTGGCCGCTCTGATTCGCGAGAAACTCGAAGCTGTGCCGCACCGGGGCAGTCGGTCCATCTATGAGATCACTGCAGATCTTGCGGGCAGTGTAGCAGGCAGCCGAAAGCCTGCAACCAACGACCGGCGCAGGTTTGCGCGGTCGTGATCACGATTTGCGACACGGGACCGCTCGTCGCGTATCTAAACCGTAATGACCCATACCACTGTTGGGCCGTAGCGCTGATGAAGCAGGCGCGTTCCCCGATGCTGACGACGGAACCGGTCTTCACCGAGGTGGCGTATTTTTTGCGTGCAGACCGCGTGGACGTCGATCCGCTGTTTCAATTGCTCGAGCGCGACGCGGTTCGGCTCGACCTTCAGGTTGCGGAACATTGGCCGCGGCTCCGCACCCTTATGGCGCGCTATGACCAAATGGACCTCGCCGACGCGTCGATTGTCGTTATGAGCGAGAGGCACCCACGCTCCCAAGTACTGACAGTCGACCGTACGGACTTCAGCGTCTATCGACGGAACGACAGACAAGTGATTGATTTTATCGCTCCGCCGAAATCGTGAGACGATTCAGGCCGCGACGTCCAGGCCGACGTCGATGGGCAATCTCGGTCTCGTTGACGCAGAACGACGGTGGTCAGTTGGGAGTCGACGACTGGCCAGAGCACGTCGGCGAGACGTGGCTAGCGAAATGCCCATCTCACCTCGCCATCGATTACGTGGACGACCCCACTGCCTCGCAACGTTCATATCACTTGAAGGTGGGTAAGTGATGTCTTGTCACGACGCCAGCGCCAATGGATTCAAGGCCAAAACGCGCAGACGCCTCGACCTGGGTGCATGGGTGCAAGTGAATTTGATTTCAGATTGGTAAGCGATTCCAGACCTGCAAGTTAGCTGTGACTCTAGTTCATTCGGGACCCGGGGGGTCGGAGGTTCAAATCCTCTCTCCCCGAACTCAAAACGCCTGCCGGGGGGATTCAAGTGTGATAGGCGAGTGATAGCCAACCATAGACAGGTCAGTTCGAGCACAGTACACTCTAGCCCAGCCGACATGGGTGCTGTCCTGCTTTGTTTGACTGGTGGGCTGCCTGATCCAAAAAACTCTTTCGGAACCGAACTGGCCTGCAACCAAGGAGACCGTTAGAACATGGCTAGTCTCGCGTACATGCGGCCGCGTGGTTCTCCCGAACTCCCTCGCTCCACGCCTCTTTCTCGAAATCAGATTCGTGGTTTTTGGGCCGCCTGGGGCGGATGGATGCTGGATGGCATGGATTCCCTAATCTATGCGCTCGTCCTCGTGCCTTCCTTACGCGAACTTCTGCCACTCTCCGGCATTGCCCCTACCAAGGGGAATATTGGCTATTACGGCGGCATGCTGTTCGCGTTGTTCTTGCTCGGCTGGGGGATGGCCTTCCTCTGGGGCCCAGTCGGCGACCAGTTTGGCCGCGTCCGTGCCCTGATGCTCACCATTGTCTGGTATTCGACGTTTACGTTTCTCAGCGCATTCGCAATGAATGTCTGGCAACTGGCGGTTCTGCGGTTTTTGGCAGGCATTGGAATCGGAGGCGAGTGGGCCATGGGCGGCACGTTTGTCGCCGAAGAGTGGCCCGAGGATCGCCGCCGCATGGGCGCTGGCTTCATGCACACTGGCTACTATGTGGGCTTTTTTCTCGCCGCAATCGCCAACTATGCCGTCGGCAGCCCCTATGGCTGGCGCACCATGTTTGCGGTAGGAGGATTGCCCGCGCTATTCCTGGCATGGATCCGCCGGGGCGTCACAGAACCGTCGCGCTGGATGAAGAAGGAAAGAGAAGTCCGCACCTGGGCCGTTTGGCGGCCGTTCACGGACATCTTCTCCTCCGAGTGGCGCCGCCGCACAATTCTGAACGCACTGTTCATGCTCGCTTCCATCTGCGGCCTGTGGGCAGGCACAGTGTATGTGCCAACTGCCATCACCGCGCTCGCGGAGGCGTCGGGTCGCTCCGGCGCTCAAGTCGAACATCTGAAAACCTTCGGAGTTATTCTGGTCTCCATCGCAACCATCCTCGGTTGCCTCCTCATGCCATGGCTGGCCGAGAGGGTAGGCCGACGCGGGGCCTTGGCCGTCTTCTTTGTCTTGATGACGATCTTCATAACAGTCACCTTCGGCAAAGTTTTTTATTTGGGCCCTTCGGCTCTCCGTTGGTTTTTTGTCTGTCTCTTTTTTCTAGGTCTGGGCGGCGCGAACTTTGCTGTCTACACCTTATGGCTGCCCGAGCAATACCCGACGGGATGCCGCGCCAGCGCCTTCGCCTTCGCAACATCCTTTGCCCGTTTTGGAGGCGCCGGAATCACTTTTCTTGTAGGCGCTGGCGTGCGCCACTTCGGTTCGATCGGTACTCCTGTGGCGATTACCGCGATCGCATTCGTAATTGGATTGCTGCTGATCCCGTACGGTGCCGAAACCCGCGGCCAACTCTTGCCGGATTAGCAAAGCAATAGACAGTAAGGGTCAAGGTGAACGCGGCGCAAATCGCTCTGGGACACCGTATCGGCGCGCCGAGTGCACGCGCATCCTCGTGCCTTTGCGTCACCAGATGCAAAAGCGCCAATCAGCTCGCGGATTGGCCATACTGTGTCTCGGTGGCGGAAAGGGGAGCCGCAATCGTCGAAAGATCACAGGCCTGGAAAGCCGAAGGCAGCACGTAGGCTACATCGTAGACAGTGGGATACAGGACCGGTTAGAGTCGGCTGGGTGAATCTCTATACTAGTCTTCCTCTTATTGCTCGCGCGCAGCGCCATGCCCGACGCACTGCAATTGTCGACGGCGGGGGATCGTTCAGCTACGAAGATTTGCTAGCAGCTTCGTTCCGGGTGGCGATGGCACTCCTAGGCGGGCGCAGTGACCTCAACGAAGAGCGCGTGGCGTTCAGTCTGATGCCCGGGCTTGCATGGGTTGCAACGCAGTGGGGCATCTGGTGCGCTGGAGGCATCGCCGTCCCTTTGCCCTACCATTCTGCCCGGTCAGAGTTGGAGTACTTCATGAACGATAGCGGGGCATCGACAGTGATCTGCGATGTTGAGACGTCTCAAGCAATCTCGCTAATTGCCGCGCCTCGCGGCATTCGTGTGCTGCTGTATGACCACTGTAACGCGTTTCGACAGGCAGAATCGGCGAATGCAGGGTCAGACGTAACGCTGCAGAGGCGGGCCATGATTCTGTATACGAGCGGCACCTCGAGTCGGCCCAAGGGAGTGGTAACAACCCACGCCAATATCAGCGCGCAAATCGCCAGTCTGGTTGAGGCCTGGGAATGGTCGGCTGAGGATCGCACTTTGCTTTGTTTGCCGTTGCACCACGTGCACGGCATCATCAATGTTGTTTCCTCCGCGCTCTGGGTGGGCGCAGCCTGCCGAATGTTGCCGCGCTTCGAGGCCAACGAGGTATGGGATCGCATTGCGGAAGACGACCTGACCCTGTTCATGGCAGTGCCAACGATCTATGTGAAGCTTATTGCCGCATGGGACGCCGCGTCGGAACAGCGTCGCGTGCTTCTAAGCAGAGAATGTGCAAAATTGCGGTTGATGGTGTCTGGTTCCGCGGCCCTGCCAGTCAGCACGCTGGAGCGCTGGAAAGAAATCACCGGTCACACCCTACTCGAGCGCTACGGGATGACGGAGATTGGAATGGCTCTATCGAATCCGCTCCGAGGCGAGCGCCTGCCGGGCAGCGTGGGAAAGCCTTTGCCGGAAGTTGATGTTCAATTGGTGGGAGAAGACGCCAAGCCGGTCGCCCCGGGGTCAATTGGCGAAATTGAAGTTCGGGGTCCCACGGTCTTCGCGGAATATTGGGGCGAGCCTGAAGTTAGCCGGATCGCGTTCCGCGACGGCTGGTTTCGCACTGGCGATACAGCCATTGTGGAGAATGGCAGCTATCGCATTCTTGGCCGGACGAATGTCGACATTCTTAAGACAGGCGGCCACAAAGTATCCGCATTAGAGATTGAGGAGACCTTGCGACAGCATCCGGCAATTGCGGATTGTGCCGTCATCGGTTTGCCCGATCTGGAGTGGGGCGAGCGTGTTGCCGCTGCCGTTGTATTACGTCGCGACAACGAGCTCACTCTGCCATCGCTCCGGACCTGGGCGAAGGAACTACTGGCAGCACACAAAGTGCCTTCCCGGCTTATCGCGCTTGATGCGCTTCCGCGCAACGCCATGGGGAAAGTGGCCAAACCCTCACTGGCAGCTCTGTTTCAGACCCCAGACGGCGACCGATAAGCGTCACAGCCGCGGGAACATCCTTTTCTTCTAGGTTGCCGTAGATCGGTTTTTTGCCGATCGGATCCATCCTAGGTTCGACGGCAAGCCAAATTGACTCTGCTTCGAGTTCTTTCACAGATACTTGAAGAAACGATATCGCAGCTTCGTGCCTGTCTAAGGCCAAGGAAAGCAGCGCCTTGCGAAACTTGCTCATCGGATAGGCAGCATTCCGAAACTCTCGTTGGGCCACAATTTGTGCGGCTTTGTCCCTCTTGCCGGTGAGCGCCAATAATTCCGCGACCGCTGCTGACCAGTAAGACCAGTAGTGTGCGTCGGAATTCGCCTGGAATTGCTCAGCGAGTTTTACAGACCGGGCTGGACGGGAACGGCACCCCGCCCTGCTGCTCGCGCGGCCACATCTCCGCGCGTCGCAATAGGTTCCGGAACAACGCTTCCGGGTGCACACTCCCCCGGTCCGGCGCTGCCGCAAGAGCCGCTGTCGAGGCCGTCGCGGTGAGAACGAATGAGCAGAGAGCTCCGTAAATGCCGCTTCACACATTCTCCTCCTGGTAGGGAAAGTAGGTCACTGGAATATGCGCAATCGGCAGCTCTCGTCTATCTGCCGATCGACCAGACTTCCGGCTTGTCGATGGGAGTGGTGGCAAGGGTTTTTCACGAACCTCTGGCGTTAAGGCCACTGCTGCGCAGAAAGGAAGTTCTGAGAATGGTTGTTCTAGGCGGCACAAAGCTTGCGATCATCGGGATGTCGTGTGGGCAATCGCCGGGCTGACGTTAACCCGCACAATGACAGCCTTGGTGCACGGCGTCGGCGTGAAGGATCCAACGATTCTTTGCGGTGTTGCCCTGCTGCTGATTTGCGTCGCGACCCCGGCCTCTTACATCCCTGCCCGTCGCGCAGCCAGAGTCGATCCCATGGTGGCACTGCGCTACGAATAGTCACTCAGCCAATGGGCACCAACATTGCGTCACCTTCCTCGACGAACCGATGACTCGCAATTCCGGCAGACGCTACCCGCAACAGCCTGCGCACTGCCTGCCGCTGGAAGTCTGACCTGGCCCGTGGAATGGCCCTACCAGGATGGGTGGTTGAGGGCTTCCTCTCGCCGGTTGGCCGTCCACAATCACAAATTTCTTTTCGCAAACAGGACAGGTCCCCAAGCGATGAAGACCTGCTCCCTCCGACGATTTACGGATGGCAATTGTAGATGTTCAACAAATCCGATCGTGATTAACCTTCGCAAAACCCAAAAACTCCCTTTACTCCTGCAACTTCGATTACGTCCCCCGCTTCGATTTGTTTTTTGCTCCCGTCGACGAGCGCGTCATTCACTCGAACCTTGACCTTGTCTCCGGAAGGAGCGATGAAGTAGCCATCCTCAGCTCGGTAGATCGAGGCCGCAACGTGCGGAGCAAACCACCTCCTTAGTCGGATGCCGGCCATCTTTGATCTTCCAATCAAGGTCAGTTTACTGGTCAGAATGTAGCGCTCCTGGTACGTTCGGCCTTTGACGATGGTTAGCGTACCAACCGTCTGATGTACCGCGAGCGCGCGATTGCCCGGCGACTGGCTTTGAGCAGTGCCGATCGTCTGGACCGCAGCCGTGCTGGCGTTGGAAGTTGCCGCGGCTGCCGCGGCTGCCGCGAGCAGTTCTTTCGCTTTTGCCGTGTCTAAGAACACGGTGGGGGCGAGTTGTGGTGGCTTGATCTTCGGGACCTGCACCGAGCTATCGAGAATTCCATACTCAGCGGCAACACGAAATTCGATCGTGTGCTTTCCGATTGTGGCACTGTCCCCGTCCTTCAATACGACCTTGCCGATGCGTTGACCATTGACATGGGTTCCGTTGAAGCTCTCGGCGTCCTCGAGCACATAGTGGTCGCCTTCCGCGTAAACCTTGGCATGATGTCCAGAAACTGCAGGATTATCGATGCGCAAAATGTTGTCCGGCTGACGGCCAATGGTGACGGTGCGCCCAGAAAGCAAGAGTTCTTGCAAAACCCGGTCTTCAAACTTGAGAAACAGCTTTGCCATGGCACGGCTCCAAAATGTGTGATCTACGAGAGCAATTCTGTACTGTAGAGAAAGGCTTTTCTGGCGACCCCACCGAAAGCCCACAATCTATTCTGCGCCTCAAGTCATCCGGGGGAAGAGTACTAAGGTACTCGACTCCTATTGCCGCCAAATACAAACTTTCAGCGCCAGCGCAAGCTCAAACGCTCTCCCATTAGGACACCGTAACTAGTGTCCGGCTCAATCTCCCCAAGACTGGAAACTTTCAGGAAAGCACATACTTACGCAGAGACTAACGAGGGAACAGTTTCGAAACGCTCGGAGAGGTTGCGCACGGCATCGTTGAGGGACGCAAGGCCGGGTGTGTCGACGTCTACATCGAGGCTTTCGAGGACTACTGTTACGTCCTTGACCAGCTAAGTGGTCATTTCAAGTGGCTGTTGAATTACTTGCTCCTTCAGCTTGTAAGGATGGCCATCGCCTCCCTCACCCTTGCGCATCCAGCCGTTGCTATACGGCCGCACCGGCTTGGCGAGCCCGTTCGGCGGCGGTCCGGAACTCCATGAGAACTTCACATCGATCATTCCGGTCTTTACCGAAGTTTTGCGTGCTCTTCAGCTCTTGGGTGGTCCTCTGCAGACGAGACGAAAGCTCAGGTTTCTTCTGTAGAATCTCCGCCATACGTCTTCCTTCCCACCGAACTGTGGATGCCGTCTTTTCGCGGGCACAATGCAACCATTCACGGATTCTTCGAGTAGCCCTCGATCGGCAAGAAAAAATCATTCGATCGCCCTTCACAACCGGGCATCTGCCGACACCGGGAGATTGAACTGCTCGTGAAGAAACTTGACTGCCTCGTCGCGATCTGGAGATACGCCGGGAGGAGTTGAATTCAAGTACAACACGTACAACTCGCCGGCACCTTCGGTGTCGCCTTTTTGCGTCAGCGCTCGCGCCGCCTGCAGGACACTTGCCGGCAGTTCCGCGGCTTTTTGTCGCACCGCTGCGACCAAGGAGTTACGCGCATCAATTTCAAGGTCCGTCAGTAACTGAGCCCCGTCGGGTTCCACGCCCCGGTTCGTGATTCCTTCTGTGTCCTCGGCTTTGACGTCTTGCACAACCACTGTGGCGCTATGCTTGTCCTTACGAACATCGGCAGATTCTCCGACAAAATTACCCGCCCGGTCGCGGAACTGGAACTGGATCTCCGCCGACGCTGTCAGATCAATAGTCTTCTTTTTGTAGTGATACGACTGAATCACAATCTCCACGCGGCTCTGTTCGGTCGCGTCCAATTTATGCCGCAACTCATCGACGCTGTTCTGCGCCTGGTCGACCGCGTCAGCAGCATCGGCGACGACCTGCTTCTTTTTGTGTTGGGCTTGGGCGTCGTCCAGTGCCAGTTGCGCAGAGCTCAACCGCTTTTGAGCAGATTCATAATCGCTCTCAGTTTCGAGCCAAGTTGGACTCTCGGTCTCGTGCGTGCCGGCTCGGTATTTCGATTCGGGAGCCTCCAGACTCTCGTTTTTGACCACGCGGTGCTCCAGAACTTGTCCCACGAGCATGAAGTGCGGCTGCAGGGAGACCTCAATCTCCGAGGGATTCCGCACAACCGAAATTGGCATTCCGGAGGAATCGAGTGCGCTGGTGATCGCGTCCGCTAATTGGTCGGCGAAACCGTGGCTATCGCGGCGAGAGGTCTGATCGCCCAAGGCAATTCCGACCGAAAGCTGGGCTCGCCGCTCGTAGATGGGCTCGTAGCGGGCCCTCTCTGCTTTCAGATTGTCGGCATTGGTAATCCCGTAACGCACGGCTTGTTTCAGGTAGAGAAAGCCAAGACCGGCTCCGGATCCATTGGGCTTCTGTAGATATCGATTGGCCTGGTCGAGGTAATAATCGCTGATCTTGTCGGAAAGGAAATCGCGTTTTACGGTAATCGCCGGGTCATCCGCCAACGAACTGGCGCGATCGCACAGAACATAGGCCTCAAGTGCGGCACTCTCGTCGGTCGCGTTCTTAATGGGAACGTGCGACTGCTGGAGTTTCTGCGCTTGTCGCACGGCGGCGCCGAGATAATCGTGTGACAACGCTGCCAGTTGCGAAGTTACCAGTGCGCGCTGCTTCTCCGGTAAGTCGGCTAGCACATTGTAGGCTTCGACAATCTGATGCTTCTGCGCGTACTCATCGCTCTGAAGAACCGCGGCGTTCGCAGCTTCGTGATCCCGTTGGGTTTCCAGTTGCGTCGAGGCATTATCGGCGGCTGCTTCCGCTTCCTTGCGGTCGGGCCGGATGCTCGCGGCCTTGCTAAACTCCAGTCCAGCTTTTTCCCACTCCTCGTGAGCCGCCAACTTTTGTCCATTCTCGTAATGGTACTTAAATGCGGCGTTGATTACGCCGTCGATACGAGCCATTTCGGAAGCAAATGCAGCGTAAGGGCCAAGCGAGTTAAATGCCTGATCGTAGCGCCCTTCCACGGCCAACACCTGGGCGTTCACGATGGTGGTTTCCAGCTTTCGCTGCTCGGCCGCGATCTCGCGGTGGAGACTAAGCAACGGAGCGTAATCTGGCCGCACTTCCAGCAGCCGCTCTACGTGCTGCTTAGCGGCCGACAGTTGCGAATATCCCGGCGTATGGTCTTGCAGAGCTTGTCGGTAGGCCTGCAGGCGCGTCTGATCGGCTCGCGCCAAATTGTCCAACTCTCGACCGATGCTGTCGATAAACTCTGCACTCGGTTTGAAACCGGGAGAGGCATCACTCGCGGCCTCTGCCTCCAAGTAAGCCTGCCGCAACATGGCGATGTCCCGCGTTTTGGTGCTGCCGGTACTCTGATACTGCGCAAAAGCAGCTTCGGCGGCTAGCTGATGAAATCCCGCAATGGCGTTTTGTACGAATTCCCGGCGTGAGGAGGAGGGATACCGATTGAGAAAATTCTGCCAGTCTCTGAGGGTATTCGCTCGTTGCGTCCGCAGGAACTCAGCCAATTCAGGGTCCGGGGCCGCGATAAAAACCAGCTGCACCCCGGTCTTGAATGCCGGGATTGCCGCATCGCGAGGCGATGAGGAAACAGGCATGCCTCGAATCACCGCTTGTTCGGCCGCTTCCGCCGGCGTGAGCTCAACGCTGTGCTCGAATTTTAGATTGCTGGGGACAACACAGACGGACTTGCCATTCGCCGTCAGCAGGAGCACGCCGTCTGCCCCACGCCGAAGTGAGCTGGCTCCCATGAGGGACGCGCGTGGGAGCCCGTTGTAAGAATTCTTGTCGAGCTTTGAAATGCCGTAACAGCTGCGGACTTCGGTCTTTCCGTTCAGTTCTGCATCCGTGATCTGCACATACCCCGCGCCTTGAGGGCCGTCGAACAAAACCACGGCAGTAAGTGGGGCATCTTTGGCGTAAGTCGTGATCGAAGCTTCCAAGCCGAGAAACACCAAGGCAACAGCAACGCAGCAGCGTTCAAGACGAACCCGTTGGCTCAGCCGGCTGGAGCGGAAGGGGAAAGAAATGAGCTTGCACCACTTCATAAAATTTCGGAACACTCATTTTCTCGCAGGAAAGGAACGCTTGTAACAGCAACGACGGCCAATCTGAAGACTAAAGTAACTGGGAAGCACAACTTGATGGGGCTAAGATCAAGATGGAAGCGCGCATTACCCGATAACTGCGCGCGTTTCTACACATTTACGGGGACGGTCCATTCGAGATTTCTCATGGAATCGCCAGAGCCATCGAATAGCCAGCTCGAGCAACAGGGATCTGTTGCCATCAGCCGCTACCAGATCCAGGAGGAACTCGGACGCGGTGCCATGGGAGCAGTCTACAAAGCATTCGATCCCGTAATCGGCCGGACCGTCGCGCTCAAGACTATTTTGATCGACGATCATGCGCCCGATCGCGCGCAAATGATCGAAAGGCTCAAGCAAGAAGCCAAGGCCGCCGGCGGACTTGATCATCCCAATATCATTACGGTCTACGATGTTGGCGAGGGAAACGGTGCCGTTTATTTGAGCATGCAGTTCGTCCAAGGGGTCACCCTGGCCAAACTATTGGAGGTTGGGGTGCCTTCGCTGGCAACGCTCCTCTCGTGGGCCGACCAGATACTGGCGGCGGTCGGTTTTGCACATGCCCGTGGTGTGATTCACCGCGACCTGAAACCGGCCAACCTGATGGTGACCGAGCAAGGGATCATCAAGGTCCTGGACTTTGGGATTGCCAAGATCGAAAACGCCTCGCTCACGCAGACTGGATTGACAATCGGGACACCGGGTTACATGGCTCCCGAGCAGATTGGGGGCAAGAAGGTCGATAATCGGGCCGACATCTTTTCGTTGGGCGCCGTTTTCTATGAGTTGCTTACCCGCGAGAAACCTTTTGCCGGCGATATCGTAACCACTCTTTACAAGATTGTGAATGAGGATCCCGTCGCGCCGTCGATCATTAACCCTGCCATTCCCGGTGGGGTCGAGTCAGTCATTCGGAAAGCGCTTGCCAAAGATCCCAAGGATCGATTCCAGACTTGCGAAGAAATGCGGAAGGCTTTTCTTGAACAATCCGATGGCGCACCGCGTAACCTGGCGGCCACAGTTCCCTCAAGCAGCGTGGTCGCCAATCGGCCGCCAATTCTCGCAAACGATCGTAGTTTCTCTCAACGCGAAGCAACTCCACGGCAAATCTGGCCCCGCCTGATTCCGGCCTCAATTCTGTCTCTTATTGCCGTGGCGAGTTGGGCTTTCTACGTTCGCTCCGGCACGGGCGCGTTTCCTCCGCTCGTTGCCAAAATCGTGAGCAAATGCCCGCCAAGACTGGTTTCAGGGGTTTGGAAGCTCAGTGACTACTCGGCCCGTTTGCTTTATGGTGCCGATGATCAGCACAGCGTCTCGTCTGCCCAGCCTCAGAATGCAGCGACGGATGCTCCCTCGACACTGGCACAAGCACGGGCAACTTCAACCACATCCGCACCCGCGGTGCAGCCAGTCAGGGCAGTGTCAAACGATCATCCAGCCAGTGAACAGGCACCCGCATCAGAGGTACCGGTATCGCCGTCACCTGGGGGAACCCCTCAGAAGGCTGTCGATCCATCCCAGACCGCTTCAGTTCAGGCGGTCGAAAGCAGCGACAACGATCAACCCGACACCGTCCACGCTGTCATCAACGATTCATTGCCCCAGCCAGTTGCTAACGGCGGAAGCGATAAGCAAACTGCACCGTCACCGCCGCCTAGCCGAAAGCGCACTCTGGATTCTCCTTCTACGGTCGAGGGCTTCAGCCGTCACGATGTTCCGGATCTGCTGCGGCAGGCCGATTCCTATGCTTCACGCGGCAACTATCGTTTGGCGCGTTACGAATACGGACTTGTTTTGAAGCTCG
Organism: Candidatus Sulfotelmatobacter sp.; assembly: GCA_030037515.1. GTDB lineage: Bacteria > Acidobacteriota > Terriglobia > Terriglobales > Acidobacteriaceae > Sulfotelmatobacter. The sequence continues at coordinate 2,864 of JASHRE010000523.1, read as the reverse complement.
ACCGGAACAATGTCCAGGCACGTGAAGGTCTACGCCGCCTCATGGCCATGTGGCAGGAGCGCTGAGTCAACTCAGCTCGCGTGTCTGCTCAATTCCCAAGACTTCGCAGGCCGGCCGTTGGCTAATTGGAAGCCTTGGTATTCCACGCTGCATCTCGTAGACAATTAAGACCTGAATGGTCAGCAAACGTGGAGCCAATATTCGGGGGATCCGTCAAGGAATCATTTTTGATGGGCAGACGCGGGAAAAGAAAGAAAAAAGCCGACCTCGATAGTGTACGGGGGAAGGCCGATGACGTGGAGCAAGAAACAGGCAAATGCACTCCACCTGCCGCCGGGATAGGGGTCCCATAATCCTTTTGCCGATGGAAACTAGATGCAATGCCACAAGATGGGTCGCTTTAGTTGCCCTCAGTCCACCTTATCTTCGACAACCGAGCATCTTCGACAACAGAGCCAAATCGAGAGCATACTAACTTGATGTTTCAGGACGTGCGGTACGCACTGAAGCTCTGGGCGGTCAGGCCGTGGCAGACCGGATTTGCCATCGCTGCCCTCGCCATTGGCATCGGCGCAAACACGGGTGTTTTCAGTGTTGTCAGCGCATTGCTCCTGCGCTCCCTTCCGTTTCGCGAGCCGGACCGTCTGGCCCTTGTACATGAGTTCATTCCGCCACACGATAGCGCAAGGCAGTTTCATGAGTGGAGTGAGCGGAGCAAATATCTCGCTGATGCGGCTTTATTTGAGGAATTCGATGTGAACCTCGGCGCTACACGCGTCGCGAGCCGCGTGCACGTTGCCCAGACGTCGTGGAACGTCTTCTCCGTGCTCGGCACACAGCCGATCTTAGGACGTGGCTTTGCCCCGGAAGACGAGGTGGACGGAACGGGTTGGGGTTTGCCCGGGCGCAATGCGGTGATCAGTTATGGTCTGTGGCAGCAGCTCTTCGGTGCTGATGCAAGAGTTCTGGGCGCCACCATTCGACTCGACGGAAATCCATTTACGGTCATTGGCGTTGCCCCGCCGGGATTTGATTTTCCGCACGGAGCTGTCCTCTGGAAACCAGCAGCGTTTAGCCCCGGTAACAACGGTTGGGAGACAGTCGCAAGGCTCAAGCCCGGTGTTTCGTGGGCCCAAGCACGCGCCAGCTTTGTTGTAGAGGCGAAGCGTTTGTCGCCAATACAAGAAGGCCCAGACGATTTGCATCCGAGCATCACATCGCTTCAGGATGCGCTTGCCGGCCCTGCGAAGAATGCTTCGCTCATGTTTATGGGCGCGGCGGTATTGGTTCTGCTCATTGCATGCACGAATCTCGCAAACATTCTGACCGCTCGTAACGCCGATCGTATCTCTGAATTTTCCATACGCTCCGCCCTGGGAGCAAGTGGCGGCCGCATAGCACGACAGTTGTTCACCGAGGGCCTGCTGCTTTCGTTCGTGGCAACTCTAGCCGGATTGGTTATCGCCTATTGGACAACCTCGCTTGCGGCGAAGGTCGAGCCCCCAAATCTCGTAGCACAATCTTATTCAATCCTTGATGCACGTGTTCTAGCGTTCACAGTGGCGGTCTCCCTCGTGACCGCTTTGATATTCAGCATGTTGCCATCCTTATATCTGGTCCGATTCGGCGCCTTGGGAAGACGCAGTTCCAGTCGGCCCCATGGCTCACGACTAGTTCGCGAAATCTTGGTCGGCACACAGGTTGCGCTTACCATGATTCTTCTTGCAGGATCGGTTTCGCTCGGTCGGGCATTCGTTGACCTGATGAAAATCGACCGCGGCTATGATGTGAGAGAAGTCGTCACAGTGAACGTTTCTCTGGACGGAACCACGCACCAACTGGACAAGGGGGAGCTTCCTTACTTCGAGCAGGTATTGGACCGGATTCGACGCCTTCCCAGAGTTCGTGCCGCAAGTGCGACAGAATTTCTTCCCCTGTACGCATCAGCATTTGTCGGAGGACCGTTTGGGCTTGATGGACGTCCAGCTGCGCGCAGTTCCATGATGATTCCGGTCATGGCAGAGTACTTTCAGACAATGGGAACGAGAATTCTGTACGGTCGGGAGTTTACGGATGCGGAAGTCCACTCTGGGGCGAGAGTCGCGGTAGTCAATCAGCGATTCGCAGCCGGATTCGGCGCACCTCAGGACGCTATAGGTCATCGGCTCACGAATGAAAGTGAGAGTTGGAAAATCGTAGGCGTGGTGAAGGGCATGGAGTACGAGACCGATCCCACGACTGCGCACGGGAATGAGGTATTCATACCGTCGACAAGCCCAGGCAGCTTTTTCTCGACCTTTGTCGCGCGCGTGGATGGCCGGGCAGAAGACGACCTTGCTGAAGTCCGTGACGTTATCCAGTCGGTAGATCCACAGGTTCCTGTATTCGGTGCGAAAACTATGGAGCGGCGACTCGACGAGATCTTTGCTGGGCCAAAGTTCTACCGCACCGCTGTGTGGGCCTTTGCCGGATTCACTCTCCTGCTAGCGGTGATCGGCATCTATGGCATCGTTTCTTATGCTGTCATCCAGAGGACGCAGGAGATGGGGGTGCGGCTAGCTCTGGGCACAACTCCGGTCCGACTCCGTGGCATGCTATTGCAGCAGGGTCTGCTGCTGGCCGTGGCCGGCGCGATTCCCGGGATAGCTGGAGCACAACTTTCTGGGCGCTTTCTCGAGGCTCTGATCGATGGGGCGAAGCCCATTGGTTTGGGAACGTCGGGAGGACTGATTTTGCTAGTCGCTTTTGTCGCATCGACGACCATCTGGTCCGCCAGTAGTCGCATCGCCAGATATGACATCACGGCCATTCTTCGTGCCGAATAACCTGTGGCGTTGCGGGCATCGTCTGTATCGTCAGTGAGT
>JASHRE010000522.1 GCA_030037515.1 Candidatus Sulfotelmatobacter sp. | reverse complement strand
GTTTGGGAAGCACTTTGAGGAAGTCTTTGAGAACCGGCGACGTGAGGCGGACGAGTTCTATGCCTCGATCACTCCAGCCTCCGTCACCAAGGACGACGCTCTCGTGATGCGGCAGGCGCTGGCGGGAATGTTGTGGTCTAAGCAGTACTACTATTTCGACGTAGATAAATGGCTCGACGAACACAACGCCGAACCTTTCCGAGCTTGGAGCCGCGAAGTTCGCAACAAGAACTGGTTCCACATGGTCAACGATGACGTTATCTCAATGCCCGACAAGTGGGAGTATCCCTGGTACGCAGCCTGGGACCTGGCGTTTCATACGATTGCATTAGGTTTGGTGGACCTGGATTTTGCCAAGCAGCAACTCACTTTGATGCTGGACACGCTTTACTTGCATCCGAGCGGTCAAATCCCAGCCTATGAATGGAACTTCAGCGACGTGAATCCGCCCGTGCATGCCTGGGCTACGCTGTTTCTCTACAACACGGAGAAGAAGCAGCGTGGTCAAGGTGATATTGAGTTCCTCAAAGCTGCATTTAACAAATTGGTCCTGAATTTCACCTGGTGGTTGAACCGAAAGGATCGTTTCGGCAAGAACGTTTTTGAGGGAGGGTTCCTGGGTCTGGACAACATTAGCGTTTTCGACCGAAGTTCACCGCTGCCCACGGGAGGGTGTCTGGAACAGGCGGACGGCACCGCCTGGATGGCTCTGTTCTCCCAGAACATGGCCGAGATCGCGGTGGAACTCGCCAATTATGACCCCGCGTTCCATCCCTTTGTAGTCAAGTTTGTCGAGCACTTTGTGTGGATCGCAGCAGCGATCAATCGTCCAGGCGGAGAAGGCTTGTGGGACGAAGAGGATGGTTTCTACTACGATCTGCTTCGCTTCCCCGATGGAAACTCCACCCATCTGAAAGTACGCTCGATGGTCGGGCTTCTGCCATTGTGCGCAGTTACAGTGGTTGAAAAATACCAAAGAGAAGGCGCGCCGGAAGCTCTGGAGCAATTTCGCAAGCGTGTGGCGACGATGCCCGAACTGATGAGAAGCATTCATCCGACCGGCCCTGGCCACTTTGGAGTCGAGGAGCGAGGGATCGTTGCCTTCGTCGACGAAAATAAGCTGCGCCGGATTCTGACTCGAATGCTCGATGAAGAGGAATTCCTGAGCCCGTATGGAATACGGTCCCTATCGCGCTATCACGCCGAACATCCGTACGTATTCCATGTTGATGGACGAGAGTATCGCGTTGACTACCTGCCGGCGGAATCGAACACCGGGATGTTCGGCGGCAACTCGAACTGGCGCGGGCCGATCTGGATGCCGGTTAACGCGCTCATCATTCGTGCCTTGCTCCAGCTCTATCTCTACTACGGGGACAACTTCAAAATCGAGTGCCCGACAGGTTCGGGAAAGATGATGAACTTGTTCGAGGTCAGCAAAGAAATCAGCAGACGGCTGGAAAATATCTTCCTGCGGAACCAACAGGGCCGCCGGCCGGTCTTCGGAGGCGCGCAGAAGTTCCAAACCGACCCGTATTGGCGTGATCACCTTCTGTTTTATGAGTACTTCCACGGTGACAATGGAGCTGGATTGGGAGCCAGTCATCAGACGGGATGGACCGGAGCGATAGCTCGACTGATTCATCTGTTCGGGCAGCTCGATGCCGATTCGTTTCTTACGGGCGGAAAAAGAGCCGCGTTCCAGCCTGAGCCAGTTGGGACCTCCCTTGCTGCCGACTGATTGCTGCGAAAGCCTCGAAGTAAACTGCTTCGCCTCGCATTATTCGAGGCAAAGCGGGAGGTGAGTGGTTCGCTGGCGCCAGTACGCAAGCAGAAACCTAATGCGCCCAAAGCCTCAAGGCTTGAGCGCAAGGATTCGGATTCTCGCCGCGGCGGCGCTCCCACCGATATCTGCGGCTTGTGTTCTTTATGGCGGGCGTGGGCGCGGCGCCCATCTACCACTCTGCGGCGTCCCAACAATGCTGCGAAACAGGCGTCGGAATCAAAACCGTGGCTAAACACAACCAATCGAAAGAACCGTTCGGCCTACAAGCGCGACTGTCTCGCAATCTCCGATGATTCCGTAATGTTCAATGACAGCACCCACACTTCCTCCACCTGACAATCTTCTGGCGTCAGATGCGGGACCGGCAACAGGGGGAAAGAATTCAACATCTTAGAGAAAATTCCGGCAATACCAATTTCGAACTCTGTCATTGGAACCGCTACACCATCCCTGGCTCGATCGTTGGCACCCGTCTGGATTTGCAGGAGGCACTGATGTTGGCCGCCCAAAGTAAAGTGAAAGCGACGATCGAAATCGCGCCCCCCGACTCTGTCAATGAGGTTTTCGAAAGGCTTTGGAATGGAAAAGTTCAGGGTCGCGTCGTGCTCGGCATAGCCGAGGAGGCGTCCGCTGAAAGGTTTCGCAGAGCGCCTTAGCCCGACTTCACAGCAATGAGACGTTATCTTGGTATTTGTTTGGATTCTTGATTCCGCTGCATCCACCCTGTTCCGCCCTTTCGCTCGCAAGCCCAGACGGGTGCGACGAGCGGTCACGGAGCTTCGAAGCCGACCAATTCCGTCCATAGCGCTGAAGTCGCGGCGGGAACGTGGATGCGTGTCCGTGTGCCGCCTCGGAGTGCGATTTGGAGGAACTCCATGAAAGGACCAACTTCGGCTGTAGGCTCCGCTTTCGGCTCCATCGCCACTTCCGTGCTTGGAGGACTTGTGGGCGGATTCCTTGCCGCCGCACTGGTCATTGGGTTCACCGAGATACTCAAGGCAATACTGGCCGTTGTCTCCAGACAGCAAACCTGGGTCCTCGTACTCGTGCCTCTCATCGGACTGGCGCTGTCAGTTCTGGTGCTTTACGGATTCGGCTTGAGCAGTGAAACCGAGAATTTCGAGCGCCCCAGTTGGGCGGGCGCGTGGAGAAGTTTTGCGCCTCGCGTCTCTCGCGCGGATCTGACCGGCGATATGGTGGGGTTCGCGGGCGAAGAGGAGCTGTTTCCCTGGCGCTTGGCACCGATCCGCATGCTGGCCATGATAGCCACAGTAGGCCTCGGCGCGGCGATGGGAACCGAGGCGCCGGCAGCCTATCTCGGGGTGGCAACCGGAGTGGCCCTTGGAGATCGCTGGTGGCGCCCGCTTCTGCGGCCGGCAGCCGTGGGGGGCGGGGCCGCGGGGGTGGCGGCGCTGATGGGAATTCCCCTGCTGGGCACAGCATATATTCTGGAGTTGGGTCGACGGCACCACGCCCCCCTCAATGCCGAGCGAGTAACTGCGGCCCTTGCCGGCGGATTCGTCGGATGGCTTTTGCACGTTGCTCTGCGGGTTGACCTGCTGCGCCTGGTTGTTCCCAGGGAACCTCCCCACAGCTTTCATCAAGCGATCATCACGGCGCTCCTGATCGGGGCGCTTTCCGGGACGATCACGGCGATTTCGGGAGCAGCGATCTATCGAGCGAAAACTTTCATGGTCCATCCCATGATCCGGTTCATGCTGGGCGGACTGGCCTTGGGCGCGGCGGCAGTGATTCTGGCGAAGATCGCAGATCCGTCAGCCGCCGTCGGACCGGGCAGCGGAGCGATCAGGTGGGTAGAGAGCACGCCCGCGTCGGCGCTTACCATCCTCGCGGTCGATATCCTCCGCGCCGTAGCCACAACGTCTTCCGCCGCGGCAGGGGGATGCGGTGGCCTGTTCGTTCCATTTCTGGCCATTGGCGATCTCGCGGGACGGGTGTTCGCACCGTCGCTTCAAGTGCCAAGCGATCTTGCCGGTGCGGCCGGCGCCGCGGGCGGGATCAGTGGCGGCTATCACCTGCCCGTCACGGCGCTGGCGATGGTTCTCGGCCAGGGCGGCTCTCGCTTCGCGATGCTGACCTGCTGCGCGACGGTCGTGGTTGCGAGCTTCGTCGGCAAGTTTGTAGCGTTGCTGGTTGGGCACTCCTATATCGAAAAAAGGCCTCATCAACTCGAAACCTGACTCGTATCTTCGGATCGTTGCCCCGTAAGGATTCTGGATGCCGGTTTCCTACAACGACATCGTCGGCCAGTACACAGGGCGCCTCGCGAATCTGAGCGACTCCATTTTCGGCGTCGCGATGACGTTGCTGATCCTCGAAATCCGCTTGCCGGCGGATTACATCGAAACCGAGCGGCAGCTATGGAACGCTCTGCTCGCGCTCGGCCCGCGCTTCCTGGTCTATTTCATGAGTTTTCTTACCCTGGGCCTTTTCTGGAATGCCCAGCAGGTACAGCTCAGCCGCTTCGCCCGGGGCGATCGCCACCTGACCTGGATTCATATCGCCTTTATTGCAACCGTGGCGGTCACGCCGTATTCGACGGCGTTGCTGGAGAACTTCATCCATCTGCGCATTGCCTTGGCGGTTTTCTGGCTGAATCTTCTGATGTTGGGTCTGATGCTCTATGCGAGTTGGCGGTACGCGTCCGTGAAAGGCCTCCTGCGTGACGATGTGAGTCTTGAGACAAAGTCCGCCATAGAGCGCCGCATCGTGCTCGCGCAGGCGCTTTATGCGGCCGGATTCGCTTGTTGCGTAATCAGCACGCGCTTGAGCATTGTCGCGATTGCCCTGGTCCAGTTCGCTCTTGCCCTTGCGCCGACAATCTGGTGGTTCAAGCGCCGAACCTTGTTCGGACATCGGAACCATCATCGCAGCTGCTAAACATGGGACCGCCCGCATGACCAACGGTGGCAACGGTGGGCAGTTCTCGTCGGACTCGAGCGGGCGAGCCACTGAAGGATGTCGGCTTGAATGTTCGCAATCGTGTCCATGCCCATATCGGCTGCACTCCCCCGCTGTGGAGCCTGTTCACAAAAACCACAATGGACGAGTGGAGGATATAAGCATCTCGCCATTCACGGCGATGAGGGGTACGACAGCGGGCTCGGGAGTTGGCGAACACGCGGGGTCGGTCAGGGCGCGGCGGCGGACAAAGAAGGTTGGAGGCGTTGTTCGCGGAACTCAAGTGTCAGATCGGCGCCGCTTCCGCTTACCGCGATTGAAGATCGGGGGCTATTTCTCTTCTACCAGCGCGTCTAGCCGTCCTTTGTGGATCGCCTTCACAAAGCATTCATAGTCACGCTCTGCCTGATCAGCATATGCAATCGAGAAATCGGCAATCGATCTGTCGAAAATGTCGCTCTTGCCAAGGTATCCGCCGATGGTTGCCGGCTCGCCGGTACGTGCGTGAGCGCGTGCGAGGGTTGCGCCGCAGTGCTCCGCGAATTGGATCATGTGAGAGGAATTGAAGCGCTCGACTTCGAACTTGATCTTTGCGTTGCGGAGCTGGCGAACATAGTAGTGGCGGCCAGTTCTGCCTGACGTCCAACCCAAGAAAATGTCGCTGGACGATTGCATCAACCGATGCCCCATAATCACTCGCTGTCCATTGTTGGGAAAAATGCTTGCTCCGGCGTAAGGCTCCAATACTGACGCGCGCGCTTCCTTAACCTGCAGGAAAAGCGGATCTTTTGCGCCCGCCATCAGAAGAACGACGAAGCAGGCTGTGCCCACACTACCGACGCCAACCACTTTTATAGCGAAATCCTTTAACTCAAATCGGTTGAGAAGGCCGCGTCTGTAGGGCGGCAACGTATCCCGGTAATTGTGGAATACTTCCGCGCCCAGGTATTTGGTTTTGCGCCCGTGATAAATCGTCGGAGGGTGCTCCCGGATCTTAGGATTATTTCCACCGCTCGTCAGTTTGGGAAAATCATGCTCGAAGGCGTTACGTTCGCGAACCTTGGCTAGGCGCTTCGCCAGGTGTTTGCGATGACGCTTGCATCGGAAATTCTTGATAAGAGTCTCGGCTTCAAAACTAGCGTACCAGACGTCCAGCGCATTCATGGAGCCGAATTCAGTCATTCGTTCCCGATACGACCGAACACAGTTGAGAACCGCCTCGCGCGCGACCCGTTCACTTAGATTGTTGTTCCGGCATGCGACCACGAAGCTGGCAGCCAGCCTTTTCACATCCCACTCCCAGGGCGCAGGCAGGGTCTCGTCCAGATCGTGGATATCGAAAATCACGCGGCGTTCCGGGGTGGCAAACAGGCGGAAGTTTCCGAGGTGGGCATCCCCACAAACCTGCACGCGGATACCCGTTGCTGGTGTGGTCGCAAGGTCAGCCGCCATGTTTAATGCTGTCCCGCGGTAGAACGTGAAGGGCGACAGCATCATGCGCCCATGGCGAATCGGTATTAGTTCGGGCAGTCGTCCTATGTTCGCATCCTCGATCAGATCAACGGGGTCTCGCCTATCCGGATCAGCTTTCCAACTCGCGTGTGAGCTGCGCGGACACTTTTCACGCAGCCTCTTTCCTTTTGCACGCAGTTCAGCTTGGCTTGGGCGTGGAACGACGGAGTTACTCGCGTCAATACGAATGGGAGGGTTTACCATGGTTTCCTCCTTCTGCTTGTTATGCGCTTCGACCCTGGCTCGATGAAATCAGAGCCTCTGAATAGTGTGAAATTCCTTTCCCAGTCCTTACAGTTCGCGAACTGTAAGGACTGACAGGGCGAATTCCGGGGTGACCGGTGTTGAATTGCGGAGTACCCACAAAATCCCCCGGCAAGGGTTTTGAGCCTTAACGCATTCCATGAGATGGCCGGTCTGAGTCAAGTGTTTTTCATCTTTTTTGCTCGACGAGGTTTTTCTCTGCCAACTCTGCCACTGTCGCCATGCAGAACTCATCCCACCGATTTCGTCGAACGATCACAAGGAGGGAGGGCAGACACCCTCTAAGGTTTTTGACGGGCGGGTATATACAAACGGCAAAAATGCTCTCCTCCCGTCGGTCACTGTTTCCGATGTCATCTGACGCACTGCCCCTTCGGCGAGTGGTGAAACTGAGAGTTTGGAGCGCGGCAGATGGGAGGTTGCGTCGAGAATTTGTGTTTCGAGCCACTGGCTAAGATCTGACCGGCGATAGGGGTTTCGCAGGAGACGAAGATGAGCTTGGGCTGAAAAACCCCGCGTGTCGACGAAAACCCTTCGTGTCAGTTTGCATCTATTGTGCATCACCCCCTTCCGAGTATCACCCATGGGTTCTCCACTGCGGCAAGAAGTTGCGCCATCCCATCCTCTCCTCCTCCACGTGGAAGCCGTGAAGAACCCGGATCGACGCACGATTGGGTTCTTTACGGCTTTCAATGGCTCGCGACCATCGTCCATGCCGTGGCGTGGGGCTATGCCATCGTTGGCGTTGGCCTCAATCTGGAAGGCGCAGGAATGACGACCCACATTTCTGGAGCGGTTCTGACGATTGGGGTGAGTACGCTGCTGCAGGCGCGGCTTGCTCATTGCGTGGCGATGGTCCATGGCCCTGACGTCATTGCTTCGGTTGCGATTGTCGCCGCCGGGGGCGGGAACCATGCCTTCGGATCTTTCACGGCGCACGCGCCATCCGGGGTCAATCATCACGGCTTACGTTCTTCGGGGAGCCTTGGTTACATCCGAAAAGTCCCGAGTCCGCTGGTCCTCGGATTGATGATCATCCTGATCGGCCTCACGGTCGCTCAGGCCGGCCTCGGCGATATGACGCAAGCCGGCTTCGGGCGCGGCTTCTTCACCGGCCTGGTAGTGGCGCCTGGGGGAAGCACGTTGGCCATCTGCGTCCGGGAAGTCTCGGCGACTTTGCCACCAGTGTTCATTGTTGTGTTGGGCTACATGATTTTCGTTGCTTTGCGCCGACTGGATTTGAACTTAGTCCGGCACGCGCCATGGTCATCGGCCCCGAGTTTTTTCCGCACCGGCCAGCGATGCCATCATGGCATCCGCTGGTCGTCATGCTATGGTCAATTCGACGGCAGCGATGAATTTCTATGGCAATCTCCACGGCCACGCCGAGGTAATCAGGGAATGAGTCAAGGGGCGGAAGAGCACGGAAGTTTTCTGTTTTTTGGGATCGTTTCCCAATGATTTATGAAGAAGTTTTATGATGTCTGTCTGGTGATGGTGCTGTCCGCCCTGTTCCCGGCCGCACAAATCCAGCTTCACTCCAAGGCTCAAGACAAATCCCCGGTTCACGGACAGCCTTTGGCCACTCAGGGCCAAGATGCCGCTCACGCTGAGGCTGCCGAAAAACCCAAGGATTCCCTCGGACGAAGCACGCCTCACGGAACCGTGTTCGGCTTCCTGCAAACTGTCCAAAATGGAAAATACAAAGAAGCCGCACAGTACCTCCAGCTTTCGAACTATGAGCGTTTCACCACGGGCGCGGAACTTGCCCGCAAGCTTCATGCTCTTATGGACAACGCTTTCCTGGGCCGCGCAGGTGCGCTCACATATCACCAAGAAGGCTCCATCCAACCGGGGGTCTCGCAGGATCACGAAGAGATTGGAGTATTTCGTCTCAATGGCACAGAGACTCCGGTCGAACTTGTGCGCGTTTCAGACCCGCGAGCCGGCGACATTTGGTTGTTCGCTTCGGAAACACTAGCGCAGGTTCCCGACTTATTCGATCAAATCGAAAGCGATCAGGTGGGATCGCGTCTGCCCGGTTTCCTTTCGACAACTCGCATTCTCGGCACCCCTCTTTGGCGATGGACTGCGTTTTTGTTGTTGATCCCCGTGGCTTTTGGCGCGAGCTGGGTGATTGTGAGGGTTGCAGATAAGGGACAGCGGCTTTGGCTTGACTCGCGGCGGCATCTTGTCATCCGGGACATTCGTGGTTCGCTCACCCGTCCCACAGTGCTGATTCTCACTGTGCTGCTGCATCGGGTCGCAGTTCGATTTTTAGGCGTTCCGCTGTTGTTTCGACTGTACTATCAGCGGACAACCAACATCATTCTGGTTGCGGGTATTGCCTGGCTGGCCTTCCGAATTGTGAGTCGCTGGGGCGAGCGAGCACGAACGAGAGCCCTTTCCAGTTCCAAAGAACGGAGTGGTTCCATCGTTCTGCTGGGGCAGCGAATCCTGAGTGTGCTCATCGCGATCATCGCCGGGCTATCGATGCTCTCCATTCTGGGATTCAATCTGACTACGGCTGTAGCCGGATTGGGCATCGGCAGCATTGCTCTTGCCTTTGCTGCACAGAAGACCCTGGAGAACCTTTTCGGGGGCGTGTCCATTATTGGCGACCAGGTGGTTCGCGTCGGCGAAATGTGCAGAATAGCCGACCGGCTGGGCACCGTCGAAGGCATCAGCTTGCGGTCAACCCGAATCCGCACGCTGCAGGACACCGAACTTTCCGTTCCTAACGGACAGCTGGCAAACATGAATCTCGAGAACCTGAGCCGCCGAAAAAAATTCCTTTTTGAGATCAAAATTGGAGTGCGACAGGAAACCTCACCGGCACAGCTGCGATCGTTCCTAACCGAAGTGCGAGTGCTCCTCCTCTCAGATGCGAGAGTTGGTCGCGACAACCTTCGGGTCCGTTTCGTAGGAATTGGAGAGAGCAGCTTCGATTTAGAGATTTTCTGTTACATCCTGACCGGCGACTTCGGTGAGTTTTTTGCGATTCGAGAAGATCTGCTGCTGCAGATCCTCGATCTCATGGCCGCGAAGGGCATCGCCCTAGCAGTTCCTGCTCGCACGCTCCATTTGACGCGAGATCAGAATTTGGATGATCAAGACGTGGATCGACAAGCTTCGCGCCAGCCGCGAAGCGCGGCATAAATTGCGCGGTTCGGCGTTTCGGATTAGACAGCAGGGCGAAGGAATGCTCAGTACGGCCCCAATTTAACATAGCGCCGCCAGTCGAATACCATTCGTAATCCGCCCGTCACGATGGTGTGAAGACTCGGTTTCGGGGCGCCGACGGGCTCGACAACCGAGGCGCTGTTGGGCTTGTCGAATCCAGTGAAAAACTGAAATGCCAGTCCGGAACTCTGTTTCTCGGAGAACGTCCGAAACGGGCGGTACTCCAGAACCGGAAAATCAAGCCGGATCGATCTCAAGTGGATCTGAGTAGTGTTCATCGGTGGAATACCAGGTGTAGAAATCACGAACGTTTGATCGGACGTGTATCCATAAAGGCTGATTCCCACTTCGCGGCCCAGCACAAACTGAAAGCGGCCGACACGGGTCGCAAACACCCCTTGCCATGGAATCAACCCCCCATTTGCTGCCTGCACCGCCATTTTCTGCAGGGTCTGGGGTCTGGCGAACGCCAACACCGGTGCAGCCATGATGAGGTCGCCCGGGATTAGCCAAAACGGTGCCCGCGCGCGCAGCGCGACGGCGCCTCTGTCAGGAACTGGAGATCCCCCGTGTGCTGCCGAGTCCTGCCGAACTCCGACATCTATGAATGTGAGCCCGTCGCTGGATGGATTCAGAACGCCTTCGGCGCCGAGTCCGATACGAAACGACAGATCGAGTGCTCCAATGGCTCCCGCATCGGTTTGTTTGGATCCGAATCCGCCACTTAAGGCAACGGCGCTTACCCCGCTGGACAGGCCGACGAACGGACCGAGTTCCGATCGAAAGCGCGGCAGTTCTCCCTTGCCCGCACCCAACCCGGGCTCGGGCGTTTGTGCGACGATCGGGATGAGTTGTTGCATATCCTCAGTTTGGCCTGGCACGTCGGGAAAATGCGATTCATGGCAGACGTCAAATCCCTCTGGCTCAGTTCCCGTCAGACCAGCTTGCTCGATCACATGCATGCCACCTTCCAATGCAGTTGCCACCTGTGCCAGGCTATCGCGCACGGCCGCAGCCGCGCGATCGGCGTCCTGCTGCCGCATGTAGGCGTCGCCCATCGCGACAAAGCGGTTGTGGTTCCAAGTCTCGACTTCCAATCCGTGCTCGCTGTAGTAGTCGTGCGTCCCCATACGCACAGCAGAGCTGCCCCAAGTTCCGGTCACGTGGCCTGAGGCGAAGCCGTCTTCCAGAAAGTGCAAAGCGAAAGCTTCGTCGGCGAGGATGGCAAGAGCAGCCCGGGGATGCATGTCGGCCGGAATGTCGCCTTGCACAATTTGTGCCGCCCTCGCCAGAGCGCGCAGGTGATACCACGTGTAGGTTGCCAGGGCATTGATCTCGGCGTTGGGCCCTAACGCTGCGGCTTCGTAAGCTTCCGCAGAGATGGCCACATGGGGACGCGCCAGAAGGAAGTGCGCATTGTTCGATCCGGCTCGTGTGACATAAGCGGGATCAGCGTGCAGCAAGGCTATATCAGAGTCGCGTACGGCATTGAGGCGCTGGTCTGGTCTGGTCGCTGTGGCCAGGCGCAACTTCAACTGGGCACCAATGCCCGCGACTTTTAGGACCCATGGGCTGTCGAGCACAGTATTAAGCATGTCATTTGCTGAGCAGGAATGATCCCCGGAAATGGCAGGCCAGGACGCGTAATCGAGGCATCGGGGATTCTCAGCTTGCGAAGTGTCCGCAATCTCGGCGCACAGTCGGGATTCGTGTCCTACGCGTGCTTCCGACCAAAGCTTGACCAGCACCACCCGTTTAGCGGGCTCAAGACGTTCCAACGCCAGCAAAGATATGTCTCGATGTTCAGGAAACACCCACGCTATGGCCGTGATCGTGAATATCACGATCGGACAGATGCCTAGCAGCCGCACCCAAGATTTCATTGGAAGAATTCCCCAGCGTTGCCACCCTCGTGAGTTTGGAAAAAAAAGACCTAAATGAAGCTTGTATCGTAAACGACACCCCTGCGGCAGTTCACTACAGGAAAATACGAGGTGGGTTCTAAGATGCCCGCGATTCCAGGGGTTAAGACTCACCCGGAGCTGTAAATTCAGAGGATGCCGGCGCGCAGCCGTTCCGCCGCGAGGAACTGATGAAAATGCGCCAAGGCAGCCGGAAGCGAGGAGTCGATGGAGTTCCCGCTGCAGCGATTTGTAGGAGTCTCTCAAAGTTCGTGCACGCAATTTGTATTCCGACCAAGCCAGCAGGTTTCAGCCTGTCGATGAAATAATCACATCCCTCTCGTTCCAGCTGCTCGCTTCGCTTCACTTCTTCTTATTCGATAGAATGCCATCGGGCCTCAACCATGTCCCTGAATCTTTCCGCTCTACTGGCACCGCAATTCACCAACAACGTCCGGCGGCGTGGCGAAGGATATTATTGGCGCGACCAAGTCCGCATGGAGCGGGCTTCTGGAACGGAAGTGCACGCTCGGGTGCGCGGTTCGCAGACTTATGATGTAAAGCTGAATTTCCGAGACGGAACCCTGTCGGTCTGGTGTGACTGCCCCTACTTCGTGGACAATGGCGTCCCGTGCAAGCATCTCTGGGCCACGATTCTGGCAGCCGAGGCACAGGATGCCCTGTCTGTGGCTACTTCCTCGCCGCAACTGGTGTTGAGCGACGACTTTGAATTGCCCTTCGGCGACGCTGCTTTCCCGACGCTGGAGGCCCGATGGCGAGACTCGGTTGCCCGCTCGCGCGCACCTGTCACCAGTCGAGCGCAGGTGCCAAAATCGCCATCGTGGCGACACCAATTCAACGAGTTCGTTGCCCCTGGCCTAAGGGCGGCCGCGCCAGAGTCCACCTGGCCGGCCAAGCGGGAGGTTCTATACATCGTGGACGTCGCGACGTCTCTATCGAGCGGCGGACTGGGGCTCAGGCTGGAAGCTCGTGATCGCAAGAAAGACGGCAGCTGGACCCGCCCCAAGCTGCTCGCGATGAAGCGCAGCCAGATCCAGCGTCTTCCCGTAACCGAAGACCAACAAGCACTGTCGATGCTCGCTGGAGCACGGACGTACACCTATGGATACGTGGATCCTTATGAACATCTTCCAGAATTGTCAATGCTTCCGCCTGCACTGAGCGCTATAGTCATGCCTCTCATGGTTCGAACCGGCCGCTGCTACTTGCGACCTCAGAACGAGCCCGAAGCTTTGCTGCCGCTGGCCTGGGATGACGGCGAGGCTTGGAGTTTTGGGCTTGAGTTGGGCAAGGCGGAAGACGGACAGTGTGCGCTCACCGGATTTTTCCATCGTGGCCAAGAGCGAATGAAACTGACGGCCCCGGTCCTTGTCGCACCTGGCCTTCTAATTACCAGCGACCGGGTGGCGCGATGCGCCCAGGAAGCTTCGTTTGAGTGGATTTCAGCTCTTCGCAAGAAATGCTCGATTGTGGCTCCCGAGAGCGAAAAAGATAAATTCCTGGCCGCCTTGCTGTGCACCCGGAACCTGCCGCCAGTTACTGTGCCGGAGGAACTGAAGTACGAGGAATTGGCGTCAATTCCCGCTCCGCGTCTGAAAATTTCCAAAGCGCCGACTCGCCTGGGACCGGGGCGCCTGCAGGCGGAGCTCTTCTTTGCCTACGACGATCGAATTGTGTCGGAGTACGATCCCTCGCGGGGCGTCTTTGACGGTACCAGCCGGCGGTTCCTGCGCCGCGATCTCGCTGCCGAAGCAGCGGCTCATGCATTGCTCGATCAACTAGGCGTGAAACGAGGCCAAGCGAGTTTTTGGGAACCCGAACCTGCCCGAGGGCTTGCGGCGAGTAAGCTGCCACGGGTCGTGCGGTCGCTGGTCGAAGCGGGATGGCACATTGACGCCGAGGGAAAAATCTTCCGCCGGCCGGGGCCGCACCGGCTCGAAGTGTCCAGCGGTGTGGACTGGTTCGAATTGCACGGCGAAGTGGATTACGGCGGTCCCAAGGCGCGACTGCCAGAGTTGCTCGCGGCCCTGCGCCGCGGCAACAACATGGTGCAACTCGATGACGGAACTTACGGAATGCTGCCGGAGGTATGGCTGCGACGGATCGGTCCCCTGGCTGGAATGGGTTCTCCCGAGAACGGACACATTCGCTTTATGCGTTCCCAGGCGGGACTTCTCGACGCCCTGCTGGCCACACAGTCCGAAGCACAATGGGACCAGAGGTTCGCACGCATCCGGGCTGAACTGCACCAATTCAGTGCGGTGGAGAGCGTTGCACAGCCTGAGGGATTCGTGGGTCGTTTGCGCGACTATCAGTGCGAAGGATTGGCGTGGATCCTTTTTCTACAAAGATTCTGTTTCGGCGGTTGCCTGGCCGATGATATGGGTGTGGGCAAGACCGCGCAGGTGCTGGCTCTTCTTGAAATGCGTCGCGAGTTGCGCAGCAGCGGCCAGCCCATCGCACCATCCCTCATCGTGGTGCCGAAATCCCTAGTGTTCAACTGGAAGGAGGAGGCGGGGCGCTTCACCCCTCAACTACGGGTTCTGGTGCACACGGGCATGGCCCGCGATGGCAATGACCTCGCGGGTTGTGACGTGATTCTCACCACCTATGGCACGCTGCGCCGGGACATCCTTTTTCTTAAGGATCTCGAATTTGATTACGTCATCCTTGACGAAGCCCAGGCCGTCAAGAATGCCGACACCGAATCCTCGAAGGCAGTACGCCTTTTGCGTGGACGATATCGTCTGGCGCTGAGTGGCACTCCGGTCGAGAATCATCTCGGCGAACTCTGGAGCCTATTTGAGTTTCTCAATCCCGGAATGCTTGGCGCAGCCAGCGTTTTCAAGGTTGCCGGCAGCACATGGCGCAATCCCAAGGAAGACATGCGCCGCTTGCTGGCTCAGGCCCTGCGGCCCTTCATTCTGCGCCGGACCAAGCAGGAAGTGGCGCAGGAACTTCCACCCAAGAGCGAGCAGACGATTTACTGTGAGATGGA
>JASHRE010000521.1 GCA_030037515.1 Candidatus Sulfotelmatobacter sp. | reverse complement strand
CCGACGGCCGAAGCGACTCGCTTTACGTTCCCCGACCGAACATCGCCCACGGCGAATACGCCAGGAAGACTCGTTTCCAGCATCTGTGCCCTGCGGGCCAGCGGCCAGGCGGGTTGGTCAGTGGAATCGTAGAGATCGCGTCCCGTGAGAATGAATCCTTTGGCGTCGAGCGCGACACAACCCCTCAGCCATTCGGTTCGCGGCGATGCGCCGGCCATAATGAAAACGTGTCGAATGGGGACTGTGGCGATTTCGTCGGTCTGGTTATTGCGCCATGTGACGTGCTCGAGGTGCGAGTCGCCTTCGAGCGAAATGATTTCCGTGCGGTAATGAATCTCGATGTTGGGATTCTGCTCAATGCGCTGGATGAGATATCGGGACATCGTGTCTGACAGCTGGCCGGAACGCACGAGTATGTGGACCTTGCGCTGAGTCTGCGACATGTAAACGGCGGCCTGGCCGGCGGAATTGCCTCCGCCGACGACGATAATGTCGTCGTTGCCGCAGAGCTGGGCTTCCATGAAGGTGGCGCCGTAATAGACGCCCTGTCCTTCGAAAAGGGCGAGATTAGCGATGCGCGGTTTGTTGTACTGCGCGCCGGTAGCGATGACGACCGAGCGCGCGGCGAGTTCGACGCCGTTATCGAGCACGACTTTGTAGGGGCGGCGGGCGCATTCGAGGCGCACCACATTGCGGGCGATCATCATCTTTGCGCCGAATTTTTCGGCTTGGGTGATCGCTCGATTGGCGAGTTCCTGGCCGGAAAGGCCGTAGGGAAAACCGAGATAGTTTTCGATTTTGGAGCTGGAGGCGGCCTGTCCGCCGGGCGATTCGGTTTCGATGAGAAGAACATCGAGACCTTCGGAGGCGGCGTAAACGGCGGCGGCGAGTCCAGAGGGACCTGCGCCGACAATGATGAGGTCGCGGAGTTGGGCGGCATCAACATCGGCGTTGAAGCCGAGGCAGTCGGCGAGTTTCTGAATTGTGGGATTGCGGAGGACATAGCCTTGACCGCAGATTATGACGGGGATTTCGTTAACCTTGACGTTGAAGCGATCGAGGAGTTCCTGTGAGGATTTGTCGGTGTCGAGATCGATATACGTGTACGGATGGCCGTTGCGAGTGAGAAATTCGCGCAAGCGGAGGGTCTGCGCGGAGTGGCGAGAGCCGAGAAGGATGAGGCTCCCGTAGCCTCGGCTGATGAGTTCGAGGCGGCGGAGGATGAAAGCGCGCATGAAAATTTCGCTGAGCTCGGCATCTTTGGCGATGAGCGAGCGGAGGGCGTCGCCGGTGAGTTCGATGAAATCGCCGGGTTCGATGATGCGTCCGCGAACGAAGATGCGGCGGCCGGAAATCATGGTGAGTTCGCCGGTGAAGCCGCCGGCACGATGGACGGTGATGGGGCGTTCGCCGTCGAGGCCCGGCTGCACCACTTCCATGCTGCCGGAAAGGATGACAAAGAAAGGGATGTTCGTGTCGCCGACGTCGAAAAGAATTTCCCCGCGGTCCAAGTGCCGGACGTGACCCTGAGTGCGAATCCGATCGATTTGCGATGGGGTGAGAGTCGGGAAAATTTGCGTGCGCGCATCAAGCGCGCTGGGTATCGGAGGTGCAGCCATTTTTTGTTCCTTTAGGCCTGCGTTGCAGACTGGACCCATTAGAGTACAGAGTGGCCAAGAAAGTCGCACCGCGCGGATCGTGAGCCGGTGAAACGGGGTTGCAGCTACGGTGCCGGCGAGCCGACGGTGCGGCATCTTCTCTACGCGGCTTTACGCGGCTTACACAAAATCATAGCCCCGAACCCAGCTTTGTCGCGCCGAGCCCCCTAAGGATACGTTACCCCGTTAGGACTGCGTAGTATACCTCGTAGCAAGCTGCGTCTTTCAACTCACGCAACGCATGAGCTGCGGCCAGCACGACACTGAATTCCTTATCAGAGAGAGACTTCTTTAGCTCGGCGACAGAACTCGCAGCGTGCATTTTCCCTAGGGCGGTTGTCGCTGCCACCTTCAGTTCAGGTTTGTGGTCTCCAAGTCCTTCTATTGCAACGTGAGCGGCACGCTCGTTGTCGGGCAATAATCCGAGAAAACGCACGGCCATACCTCTTCTCTTACTTTTGGCTGGTGCAGCCGCCTCCAATAGCTTCCATGCTTTTTCCTGCGCAGATTGTCCAGGACACTGGGGAACTAACAGGATTACAAAAAACAAGCCACAAATCACCGGAAAGGAATACAAGTGAGTTCCGTGTACTCATCTCCGCAGCGTTTCACACTCCGACTGCAGAATTCGAAACGAGCCTTCAAGAATGGAGGGACTTTGTGAAACGACCTCGGGTTCGGTCACCAAACGAAACAAACGAGCACCGGAACCATCCCTCCGAATAACGGCCAACTTCGACAGCCGCATCCCGGGTGGTAGCGCATCCTCCAATTCCGGTTCCGGCCGAGTTACCGACGTGACTGGACGGACGGCGAAGATCGCAAAGCCCAGGTTTCGCAACGGAACTGTAGCGGTCAGGACAACCGCAGCCGCAGATTCGACTAAACCTTTCGCCTTCCCTTCGTCCAGACTTGTCCTTGAAGGAGGCGCGAATTGTCCGCGGGAAACGACGAGAACCTTGACCGGCAGAACGGAATTAACCAAGCCGCAACGTGGTGAACACCGTCCCTTCTATTTTGAAGTCATCCGCGATTGTATCTGCATGCTCCTTCGGCTTCACATGCTCGTTCGGGAGAAACGTCTTGGTAGATGTCGTTGACCTCCTTCACGAATCTCAAGACCTTCGCATACAGTTCCGGCTTACGCATGACCCATCCCGTGGGACTGGATTTGGCCGCTCCGGGACGCGAGGGGTTGGGCGATAGCAATGCCGGAGCAAGTCGGTTTTGCCGCCGTAGGCTTCTATCGCTGCCTTGGGCACTTGTCCCTCGCGCGGCGAAAGCGTGCCGTCCACGAAGAGTACGTGGAAATCCATCGGCCGGGTGGGATGCTGTCGGCTGTCCTAATCAAAAACTAAGCGCCCAGTCAGTTCTGAAATGACGGTGGTTTTCAAGAGGTTTTTGTTCGAACCGCCCATGCGCGCGCAGGTAACTCAATGAACTGTTTTCCTCCGGGTTGCAGGGAAGCTCTCAGCCGCTTGCTGATCTCCCCCTTGAGTTCTTGGCTGAGAGTAGCAAGATAGTTCGGAGCCGAACCTTGGCCGCTCTGCAGCGGCACCCAATAGTCCTCGAAATTCTCGAATCGTGTGACCATTTCCAGAGCTTCTATCTCGACCTTCTTGAAATGAACGGCCTGAAAAAGAGTGCGAAGACCGCCAGGTGTGCACATCGGAAAGCGCCGACCCTGATCGAACTTCGAGGCCTCTGGATCGACCAATGCCGCCACATCCCAGAATCGGCGGAGAAAGCATGCCCCTTCGGCATAGTCCCATACGTAAACGGCGATAGTGCCATTGGCTCGCGCCACACGTTGCATTTCTCGAAGAGCCCGAACCGGGTCGGAGATGTAGTTCAGGCCCAGGCCGCAGATGACGACATCAAAATCGGAACCCGGAAAGGGAATCGCGGCAGCATTACAAAGCTCGAACCTGACAGTAGGGCGCTTGCGATGTTCCCTCGCGAACTCAATCTGCCCGGGAGAAGCGTCAATACCAACGACGCTCATCGGCGAGCAGCGTTCAGCAATAAGGTCTGTCACAATACCACTCCCGCAACAGACATCAAGCCAGCGTGCACCGGGTTGAATGTGAAGCCACTCCAGGAACTGCTCAGCCAGCAATCGGCTCCAGCGGCCCATCCACTGATCGTACGCGGAGCCTGAAGTCCATTTGTCCAGGTTAACCAGCATAATCTTGGTAACAGATGCCGCTCCGCCGGTGTCGAAAGTCAATTCCGCGCGGGTTGCATGTTAGTGCGTTCACTGCCGATTATCATGCGTCCATGCGAGGTCGCGGCGCTCGCCCGTTCGACCGCACCCCCCCATACAATGACGCTGACCGGCCTTTTCACCGAAGCAACAAAAACCCTCAATGAGCGATATCGATTGTGCCAACTGAGCACTCTGCCATTCAGTCCATAGGCCAAATCTTGCTCACGTGTCTTCCTGTCCACGCGTAAAGAATCGCCCATGACTCATACTTGCAAAACACAATCACAGGTTTAGGTGCCTGAATGATTTTATCGCCGTAAACATCGCGGTAAGTGCCCGGCGGCAAGCAGCGGCACTCCTTGATAAGCTGAACGATTCAAACACGTGTCTGCGGAAGATTCAACCGTCTTCGTCAAAGGTTCTCTCCTATTTGGAACAGGAGACTAATACGCTGTCTCTCCTTTCCTGTCAAGGAGACTGCCGCCCTGATTTTCTTTTTCCATCTCAGATGTGTTTTTCGCAGCTCTTTGCGTCGTGAAGAGCCTGTTTCATGCCTACATCCAACGGGTCGGTGGTTTTGTAACTGTCGAGATCAGCACGTTTGCGCTCCGGTTCCCTCCAGCGTAATGGCGATCCATCCTCCCTGGACTGGACCGGAGGCACATCTGCACTTCCTGGGTAAACGAATCCCACAAGCGCTCTACGCATCCGCTAGTGCACATTTTGCACATGTTTTTTTGGCGGGAGTTAGAATCTCGGGAGCAGACGTTGAGCAGGCCCGTGAGGTAGAGGGTAGCGTCCTACATATACAATCTGTGTTCACCGCGGACAGTTTCAATCTGATGCCGCTTAACCTGAGAAGCAGTGGCAATGCCTTAGAGCAGAATTTCGAGGCGCACGCACATGAAAGACTGGGCGAGGAAGAGCGAGACTCCAGCGCCCAAAAGAGAATCTAGATGTGATGCCACTTCGTTTGATCAGATGATTGTTCAATCAGCCTATTGCAAACAGGCCAAATGCGAACACCAAGCTGCTGCGCCAAATTCGAGACGAATCACGAGGGAATATGGAATCCCAATTCCGAGACGTACCGCCAATGAGCGGACCTGGCACATTGCTGGCGCTGTTGTGCTTGAGTCTTGCTGCGTATCCGCAGGGGATCAAAGACACGCAGCTAGAGAGTTCGAAAGAATTGCACAAAATGGTCCCCGTACTACGGGCCGTTTACGCGGCGTTTAACCGAGGGGACTTTGACGCTGCCGTCGCGCCGCTTGATCCTCAAGTTGAATGGACGGAACCTGCGGAGTTTCCTGGCGGGGGATCCTATCACGGTCGTGACGCCGTCAAGGGATACCTGAGACAGTCCCGCGCCGACTGGGAAGAGGGCAGTAGCGAACCAGAGCGCTTCATAACCACGGGTAATCGAATCGTTGTGTTCGTGTACGCTAGGTTTCGTCCCAAGGGCAGCAATGAATGGCACGAGGTCAGGCTCGCGGATGTTTACACCGTGCGTGCTGGGAAGATTGTCCAGATGAATGCGTTTCGAGATCGCCAGGAGGCCCTGAAGTGGGCCGGCACAACGATCGCGAGTGAACAGTCGGGTTAGCAGAAGGTCGTTTTGGCGTACCCTTAAAATTCATTGGAATTAATGAAACAATGCAAATTCAGAGCGTCATTAAGGCAATCGCCTCAGGCCGATTCAGCAAGCACGGGAGCGCGACTTTAAAGTTAGGCGCTTTGCCAAGCACAAGCTACGATGGCCGGCGACCAAACGGTATCCGGAAGCCGCCCTGCATCGCAAGCTTGGGCTCGTCGAGCTTAGTACGCGACGACCAGCTTTCCGTGGGTGAACTCGTGTCACTTTCTCCGAGAGCCGAATGCGCGAAACGCGCCTGTTCAGTTCGACGAGCGGG
>JASHRE010000520.1 GCA_030037515.1 Candidatus Sulfotelmatobacter sp. | reverse complement strand
TGCCAAAATCAGATCCGAGCGCGGACGGTAGATCACGTTTGCTGAAGCTCCCCGGTTGCGGGCGAGGATCGCGGAATAGTTATTCTGGCTGGTGGCGAAACCGATCACGTCGCGGCTGAGAACGTCGTCTTCGGCGATGACGCCATTCATTTCAATTTTTGGGGTAATTTGCCATTTCATCTGAGCCCAGCCCCCCGCCGAATCGACTCCGCGGATCGGGGTCGAGGCATAGAGAGAGGACGAACCGTAGAGCACGGTCTGCCCGATTCCCGCACCCAGACCGCCCGCGGCCCGTCCCCGATAAAACTTCCCGGAGAGCGTAAAGCGCTGGGTGATCGGAATCTGCCAGTCCCCCATGCCAGCCCAGCCGTCGATATGGCGGCCCGACCAGTCCTGCGGCGAGTAATAGCCGGCAACGCCGGCGCTAAGTGCATGGCCGAAGATCTCGGTGGACCACGCCGTGCGAGCCGCGTAAGCGGGCTGTCCCGATTGTTCGCCGGCGGTGGGATAACGATAGAAGGAGTTGGAGGGCAGTTCCCAGGTCAGATTGTCGAGAATGCCGGCCTGAACCGTAAACTTCTGGCTGTCGGAGATGTTGAATTGATGTTCCACTCGCACTTGTGGAATCCAGCCCCACAGATTGCCGGCGTACGCGAATGCAGGCGTGGCCAGAGATGCAAAGGAAGTCGGTGACAACGGAGAGATGAAAAGGGAGTCTTGCCCCGCGACAATGGAAGTGTTGGCCCAATCGAAACGCACGCTAGCGGTCTTGAGCCGCGCGATGCCAAAGTCGACTCCGTTTGGCGTCGAGGGGAATCCCCCGCCGAAGTCCATGTGAATGTTGGCTGAGGTCTTGGCCCCGACCAGGGTCGGCCCAAAAACTTCGAACCCGATTTCTGATTGTCGCAGCGTCGCGCCGAATCCGGATTGCGAGACTCCCGGAGCCGCAATGGCGTAGTCAGGAAAATCGAAGTTGTCGGAAGCACCGTGATCGCGGAAGGCATTCATGAGGACAATGCCTGACAATCGCATGTGATACTTGCTGGCCGCCTCGACCTTGATCTGGTATTGCTCGTTAATTTTGTCGTTGAGCAGGGATTGTGTCTCCTCGAGTTTGTCGACGCGGGATTCAATGTCCTGGGTATTCTGTGGGGCAGCCGGCGATGTTGACTTTGCGACCTGGGTTTGAGCGGGAGACACCGAAGTCAGTTTTTCCAGAACAACCTCCGTCTTTTCCAACTGTTCTCGCAATTGTTTCATCTCGACGCGCGACGCTTCGTTTTCCTGGCGCAGTTGCTCAACCATGGCACGCAACTCCTGCAGTTGAGTGGTGAGTGATGTTCCCTCAGACGCTTGTGTCGGCGCTGTCGCTCGGCCGCCGGCTGCGCTCTCCGAGGATTGCGCCAGCCCGACCGTACCCTGCAAAGCCAGACAAGTGAGCAGAAAGAAACCCGCCCGCACTCGGATGGAATGCTCTTCCATGAAACCCTCCCGCCCGCTCATTTTGCAGAAACTTTGAATTTCCCCAGGGTCGGTTAGTCAGCCGCTTGATCCTCTGCCGACCGATGCGCCCCTGTAGCCGTCTGCAGACCTATCGCACCAGTCGCATCCGATTTCCGGTGCTCGGGAATCGGCAAGACGATGCGGAAGACTGTCTTTCCCTGCTTGCGTTCAGTCTCGACTTTGCCGTTGTGATCGTGGACAATTTTCTGCACGACCGTGAGCCCAAGGCCGGTGCCATTCTCCTTCCCGTAACTCACGAATGGCTGGAAGAGCCGGTCGCGGATGGGAATGGCGACGCCGGGTCCGTTGTCGCTGACTTCTATCATAGTTCCTTTCCCGCTCTCACTGACTTCGACCCAGACCTTTCCGTTCGCCTCAGGAACAGCATCGCATGCGTTCAGAACGAGGTTGTAGAGCGCACGCTCCAGCTTCCGGCTGTCGAACCACGCCATTCCAGAGCCGTTGAACGACTCTTCGATCAGGACTCTCTGGTGACGGGGATGCGTGCGCACCGCCTGAATGGCTCGCCGTACTGGCTCTCGCACGCTTCCGTAGGAAGGATTCAGCGACTCCCGCGTGCGCGCAAATTCAAGCAGCGAATCGATGAGATCGGTCATGCGATTTACGCCGGCCCGAACTTCCTGATACAGCTCTTCCTTCTGCTCGCGGGAGAGCCCGCTTTCGCAAAGGAATTCTGCGTTGGCGGTGATGGCTGAGAGCGAGTGCCTCAAATCGTGCGAGATGGAGCTGGCCATACGTCCAATCGTGGCCAGTTGTTCGGCTTCGAGCAAATCGCGCTGCGTTTTGAGCAGGCTGGTGCGCATGCGGTCGAATGCTCCCGTAAGCTCGGCGACTTCGTCGTTGCCGTGAGAATCCAGGGGATGATGAAAATCCCCGCGCTCCAGAGCGCGCACTCCCCCAACCAAATCGGCGAGGGGACGCGTGAATGTGTGGGAGAGAAAAAACACGAGCACGCTGCCGATCAGCACCGCCGCCAATCCGAGGGCCAGCAGCAATCGATTCAGGCTGCCGAGAAACTGAGCCTCTTTGTCGTAGGAGCCGAGTACCGTCAGCCTCACCGGTGGGGCCTGGGGCGCAGACAACTCCACCGAGGTCGACAAATAATGCTCACTTCCAAGTTGGACTTCTGCGGGTGCCAACTGTGAGGGCGCAGAAACGAGCGATCGCAGGGTTCCGCTCGCGGCTTGTTCTTCCGGCAGAGTGGTAGCCAGAATTTGTCCCTTGTATGAGAACGCGACCTGGCTAGCGGCCACCTTGCTGACTTCGCGCGCCAGCTTCGCATCGATTTCATCTCCGATCATGAGAAATCCGAGCAGCGAGCCGTCAGTGCGGGAGCCGAAGTAAATCGGCTGAACAAACACCTGATAAAGATGACGGTCGCCATACCACCAGCGGTTGGCGTCCTGGTCCCGCAGTGTTTCTGTGAAGTACGCTTGAGCGGTGTCCTGTGCAAATCCTGTAGCCTTCGTGTGCAGCGCCACGACGACGCCGCGACGGTCGGCGAGCACGAGCAGATCGCTCTTCGCCACTTGCCACAGATCTTGTGACGCGTCCTGAATGGTGGCAGGGTCACGGGTTGTCATCAGAGCGCGGGTGATGGGCAGGTCAGCAAGAAGATCCGCCAGGCGCGTCAGCAGGGACTCGCGCTCCTGCTGGAAATTCTGAAAGGTCTGCACAGAATCGTGCAGCCCTTCAGCAATATTCTCGCGGGCTCTCTGCTCCACCATGCGCCGGACCAGCAGGAGGCTTGTGGTGGTTAGGCCGGCCGTGATGACCAGCATGGAAAGCAGGAACCGTGTGCGCAGGCGCAGGGAGGGCATCATGCCCCGCCCGGCAGAGGAGTTCGCAGCATTGCCGGATTCGGAATTCTGTGCCAAGACTCAGCCTACGAACTTGTAACCGACCCCATGCACTGTGCGGAAGTGGACCGGATTTGCAGGATCCCGCTCAAGCTTTTGCCGTAGCTTGAGGATATGATTGTCGACGGTCCGGGTCGATGGATAATTCTGGTAGCCCCACACTTCATTCAACAATTCGTCGCGACTGATCACGCGTTCGGCATTCTGCAACAGAAACTGCAATGTTTTGAACTCCTGCGCCGTCAAGGTAATGAGCTTGCCATCGCGGGTTACTTCCATGCGCGCGACGTCGACGGTAACGTTGTCGAAACTGAGCAGGGTTCTCTTGGCGGCCGGAGCATTATGCCGCAGAGCGGTGCGCACTCGCGCCAGCAATTCGCGCGGGCTGAACGGCTTGGTGACGTAATCATCGGCCCCCAACTCGAGTAGCAAAACTTTGTCTGAAACGTCGCTGGCGGCGCTGAGCACGACGATAGGAAGGTTCGGCGAAAGCGCTTTGATCTGGCGACAAACATCGCGTCCGGACACCTTCGGCAGCCGCAGGTCCAGAATCACTGCGGTGGGTGTAGTTTTCTGAAAACTCTCCAGGCCTGACATTCCATCGGAGTGCGTTTCCACAAGATACCCTTCCGCTTCAAACAGACGACGCAGCGCTTTCTGCACCGCTGAATCGTCTTCGATGACCAGAATCCGCCCCAGGGCACGCGTCATGATCTTCTGTTCCTTATCCGGCGCACCCATCGGCATGCCGGCAGCCTCAATTGTGTTTTCCGCCATTCGCAACACGGCTCCCCTCCTGACAATCCGACCCATTAAGGAAACTACAACATCGTGTCGCGATCAAAGAAATAAAGGGGTAATTGACAATTTTTTTACATTCCAGCGGATTCTAGGCCTCCGGCGCTCGAATGGCAGCTGGCAGGTTTGTCAAAAGCCGCAACAAATCGTCGGAATCGTGAGTCATCCAGCGCTCCCAGGCCCGCGAATTGCTGAAACCAGGGCGAAACGAACGCCGGGGATGAAAATTGCCAATACCCTGACCCCATGCTGACAATGGATGGCCACTGCGAGCGTAGCATCGCCTCGCTCTTCGGGGCCCGCGGACGACCCGAATCGAACACGCCCTGAGCATCATGCAAAGGAGATTTCACATGCGACGCGGTGCATTCAGACTGACACTTGTTGTGGGAGTCGCGCTGACGCCGGCTGCCAGTGCAATGGCGCAATATAAGCTTGCGAACCTTGATTCCAATCAAGTCTCCAATCAAGTCGGCTGGGCTGGGCCTCTCATACCGATCCTCTCATCGTAAATGCGCTTGTGCGAGAGGGAGAAGACGTGCCCTTGCCAATTCCCGTTCTCGCATTGCAAACTTGAGTATGAGGGTCCTGGCAAGATTCCTGGCCGCAGCTAGCAATACGGCGCACTTCCCCCCTCCGACTTTGCCCGAAGTCGCATTCTTAGGGCGCTCGAACGTCGGCAAATCCAGCGTCATCAACTCGTTGATCGGATCGAAGCTGGCCCGAACCAGTTCCACTCCCGGCCGCACCCGCAACATCAACTTCTTTGAAATCCGCTGGCCCGGGAAGCCGCGTCCAGAGCTCATTTTTGCCGACCTCCCCGGTTACGGTTACGCTAAGATCTCGCGCGAGGTTTCTCAGGAATGGCCCGGGTTCATCGAGCCATATCTGAAGTTTCGTCCGACCCTGGCGTTGTGCGTGGCTCTGGTTGACGTCAACATTGCTCCACAGCCGAGCGACCAGCAACTGTTGGATTTCCTGAACGCGCTCGGCCGTGAGTTCGTGCTGGTCGCGACCAAGAGTGATCGCCTGTCGAACAATCAGCTGCACAACGCGCTGCGAAGCCATTCGGAGCGGTACTCTGCCGCGCAGGTCATTGCGTATTCGGCCAAAACCGGCAGGGGCCGGGATGAACTCTGGACCCAGATCCACCATGGCGCGCGGATGCTGACCGAGTCTGCGGTCAACCTGGCGGGCAGGACGGATTAATCCTCTGTTCTTGTTTTCGCCCTCTCTCCCTGATTCCTGACGGACTGATTCCTGAGCGGTCCTTGGCGGTTCTTGGTCCCGTCAAGCTCAAGGAACTTGACGGGATTCGCTATGATGATCGGTCATGTCTGTTTACCTAGTCACTGGCATCAGCGGCTTCATTGGATCCGCGATTGCTCGAGCGCTGTTGGCGCGAGGAGACAAGGTGCGCGGCGTCGATAATTTTTCCACCGGCAAGCGCGAAAACATCTCCGAGATCCTTGATCGCATTGAGTTTCTTGAGGCGGATATTCTTGATCTGTGTGCAATGCTCCGCGCCTGCGGCGGCGTCGATTTCGTATTCCATCAAGCAGCTATTCCATCCGTTCCCAAGTCGGTTCAGGATCCTCTGGGCAGCAATCAAGCCAACATCGATGGAACCATGAACGTGCTGGTTGCCGCACGCGATGCGAAAGTGAAACGGGTGGTCTACGCCGCGTCGTCTTCCGCCTACGGCGACACGCCTAC
>JASHRE010000519.1 GCA_030037515.1 Candidatus Sulfotelmatobacter sp. | reverse complement strand
GGAAAAGGCTTGCATGGATGTGTGCATTCACATTGGCGTCCACCGGGGCGGTGGGACAAACTGGAGGCGAGCTGCGTTTTTGCCTGCGCTCAGAGCCCAAGACCTTCGATCCGCTGAAGGTGGAAGATGACGCCTCTGTGACCATCCGCTATCTGACCGGTGGTGTGCTGGTGCGCATGAACCGGCAAACGCAAGACTTGGAGCCGGAACTGGCGCAATCGTGGAAAGTCTCAAAAGACAGTAAGCAGATCACATTCAAACTGCGCAGCGGCATTTCTTTTTCCGAGGGCACTCCGTTTTCCGCCGAAGACGTAGCCTACACCGTGCAGCAGTTGATGGATCCCAACCTGCATTCCCCAACAGGAGACACATTCCGATCCGGGCCGGGCAATGTTGAAACCAACATCATTTCTCCGACCCAGATTTCCATCACGTTCCCCGCTCCCGTCGCCGGACTCGACCGGCAGTTCGACCAGGTCGCCATTCTGTCCGCGCATTCGCCGAAGAAAGAAATGGCCGTGCTCGGTCCTTTCATGGTTGCGGATTACAAACCCGGATCGACCGTGCTTTTGAAGCGCAATCCGAATTACTGGAAGCGCGATGCGCAAGGCAGGCAGCTGCCCTACCTCGATTCGATCGAACTCGACATTCAGCCCAACCGCGACGTGGAACTGCTGCGCTTCAAACGCAACGAAGTCGGCCTGATCAACACGCTCGACAGCGAATATTTCGACAGGCTGGCCGCCACTTCGCCCCAACTGGTCCACGATGCCGGCCCTTCGCTGGACAGCGAACAAATGTGGTTCAACCAAGTGGAAAAATCTCCCCTGCCGGCTTTCAAGAAACAGTGGTTTCGGTCGGCGACCTTCCGCCGAGCGATTTCTGAAGCGATTAATCGCGAAGACTTGAGCCGCATCGTTTTTCGCGGCCACGCGCAGCCCGCGGTTGGACCCGTTTCGCCGGCAAACAAATTCTGGTTCAACGCCAAGCTGAAGCCACAACTCTACTCGCCCGATGCGGCATTGAAAGCACTCGAATCCGCTGGCTTCCGCCTGGAAAACGGCACGTTGAAAGATAAAGACGGAAACGTCGTGGAGTTTTCCCTCATCACGAACTCGGGCAACAAGTATCGCGAGCGCATGGCCACGATGATCCAGGACGACCTGCAGAAGATCGGCATTCGCGTCAATGTCGTCACACTAGATTTCCCTTCTCTGATCGCGCGCATGACTGAGAGTTTCGACTATGAAGCCATTCTGCTGGCGCTCACCAATGTCGGTCTCGATCCCAATGAGCAGATGAATGTCTGGCTGAGTTCCTCGGAAAATCATCAGTGGAATCCGCAGGAGAAATCCCCGGAAACCTCGTGGGAAGCGGAGATTGACCGCCTGATGCGGGCGCAGGCCTCGTCGAGCGATCCGAGGAAACGAAAAGAGGCTTTCGATCGTGTGCAGGAGATCGCGGTGGACGAGCAGCCGTTCATCTATCTCGTCAATCGCAACGCTCTCTCGGCGATTGCCGCGGACGTGCACGGGGCGAGGCCGGTGATTCTCGTTCCGCAGACGTACTGGAATGTCGAGTGGCTGTCGGTGAAGTGAGGAAGGCGTGGCGGGAACGCAACGCAATTGCCCAACCGCCGAACGCATGTGGGGACATGCCGCGCCCCCGACTATCCGGCAGGAGCGAATCTCGGCAGTGTTTCTTGCTCGGTTGTGAGCGATGCGCTCATGGCGAACTTCGTGTTAATGGGAGTTGTGAGACCTACAGCCTCCGTTGAATGACTGGGAGTTTCCAATCCGATGTTTTTCTCTCCGCGCGACTATCCCTCTGCTACGCAGATAAATCTGTTCTGTCCGACGTCACACTCGACATTCATCGCGGCGAAGTCCTCGGGCTTATAGGCCAGAGCGGATCGGGCAAGAGCACCTTGGCCATGGCAATCCTGGGATTGCTCGATCGCAAACAGGCGCATGCGGAAGGTTCGATCGAGTGCGATGGTTGCGATCTGCTGAAGCTGCGGGAAAAGGATTTCCGCTTCTGGCGTGGACGTAAGCTCGCCCTGGTCTTGCAGAGCCCATTGTCGGCGCTGAATCCGGCTTTGAAGATCAGCACTCAGTTGAAAGAGGCTTGGCGAGCGCACGCTTCAGGAGCCACGGCAGAGTGCGTCGGCGCCATGCGCTCGGCGCTTGAAAGCGTCAGCTTGCCCTCGACTGACGAATTTCTTCGAAAATATCCTTCGCAGATCAGCGTCGGGCAGGCACAACGCGTTTTGATCGCCATGGCGGTGATGCACCGTCCGGCGCTGCTGATCGCCGACGAAGCCACCAGCGCTCTCGATGTCATCACGCAAGCTGAGATTCTCGGCCTGTTTCGGCAACTGAACCGGTCCACGGGGACGGCCATTCTGTATATTTCGCACGATCTGGCTTCGGTTGCCGGAATCTGCGATCGTGTCGCCATTCTTCATCAGGGCAGGATTGTCGAACTGGGGACGACGCAGCAGGTCTTGGCCAATCCTCAACACGAATACACGCAGCGGCTGATGGCGGCGATGCCGAAGCTCCCCACGCAGGCCGTCTCCAACGAGCAACAGCGAGCCGCCGCCGCTACAAAATAGCGGCGTCCCAAGAGCCATTTCGTGTGACACCCCTCCCGCTCTGCTCGCGTAGCTGAGCCTCCGATCCCAGACATTCACGTCAATACACCGAAGTAGGCACCATCCCGCCGCGGGACATTTCTGTCCCATGTCCCCAGCTGCGGGACAGAGTGGCGTAACCGCTCCTGTCTGTGATTCCTGGTTGCCCGTTATCGTCAGCTTCCTAGCCATTTCTGATTGGCCGCACCTGTGCAAGTTCCACCGGGTGGACATCCGGCTCTTTCTCCCTGATGAAAGTAAGGGATGCGAATCATGCGTACATTCAGATCTGTGAAACCGGCCGGCCGCGACGAACGGCGGAGCGCCGCGTGGGGTAAGCGATTGAGCTTCGTGTCTGTCATGTCGCGTGTTGGTGTTTACACAGCCGAACGCGGCCGGGGCTGTAGCCTCGCCACGAATCGCCTCAGAACTGTAAGACCTCCCGGCGAAAGCCAAGTGGGGTTCGGCGAAGGGCGAGACTGTCGAGGTCATCGGGCAATATCGCGTCTTCCCGACGTCCTCACATGACGCGACCATGAGCCAGCGTGGAGGACGTCTGAATGCCAAGCTGCACGATCAAGGCCGGAGCCTTCCCGATTCCTGTTGCGCGCTGCCTTTGCTCGGAGCCGATCCGGAAATCGTGAATGTCACCAGGCGATCACCGGATGAACGTGACGGACGATCTCACGAAGGCTGCAATCGGTACGAGCACGCTTGGAACCAGGGCATCGGCTCAGGAATCGGCGTAGCGGGTGATTGACAGCGGCATTAAAAACGGCCGTCCAGATTTGTGGGATTCCACCGAAACGCATTCGCGTGCGGTGTGTCACGAGGGATCTCACCGGCATCCCGACGACCAATTCCGCCGGTGCGCAGTATGACGGCTCCGGTAGCGGCAGCACCGTGATCGCTGCCACTGGGGAAGAGGTTGCTTTGCAGATTGCCCACAACATTTGCATCATCAACCTATCATCGGGACGCGGAATTTCTAACAGCTACACTCATGATCCTCTCTGCCGGTCGAATCGGCAGGGAAAAGCGGCCTCCTCGTGGTCGTCGCCGCCGGCGAGTACGGCCGCTTGAGCGTCCCGCCCTTATGCGAGCAGGATCACAGCCGTAGATGGAGGCCATTTCGAGGTGTTTTGGCCGACCGCCGAGTGCATGGTTTATTCTAAAAACTTGCTCTTCGGTGAGGAGTCTCGAGCCGTGAGTTGTGAGCCAAGTTGTCGCTCATTAGCTCTTGGCTTACGGCTCATTTCCTCAGAGCCGCAAGAAATCATCTATGAAAACCGGTATTATCGGATTGCCGCAAGTCGGCAAGACCTCGCTGTTTCGCATTCTTACCAAAGCGCATGTGCCGGCCCAGGCGTTCGCCAATCCGCGCGAAGCCCACGTTGGTGTCGCCCAGGTTCCAGATGACCGCCTCGACCGGCTGGCCGCTCTTTACAACCCGAAGAAGCTAACCCACGCCTCCGTAGAGTACGTCGACGTTGGAGCCATTGGCCAGGACGCGCTCAAAGAGTCCGCCTACATCGGCCATCTGCGGCAAGTCGATGCCCTCGCTCACGTTCTGCGGGCATTCGATGATCCCGCGATTGCGCACGTCGGCGAAATCGATCCCCTGCGGGATATCAAGAACGTCGAATTCGATCTCATGGTGAGCGATCTTGGCCAGATAGAAAAGCGTTTGGAGCGGCTGGAAAAAGATCTCAAAAAGGCGAAGACGGCGGATATGGAAAAAGAGTTCGAGTTGCTCAAGCGCGCCAACGCTCACCTGGGCGAAGAAAGGCCGCTGCGCGAACTCGCGATGAGCCCGGAAGACAAAAAGCGCATTCGCGGATTCATGTTCTTGAGCGAAAAGCCGATTCTCTACGTCCTCAATATCGGCGAGTCCGGCCAATTGGGGGAAGATCTCGAACAAGCCGTCAGCAAATACAAACTGAGCGATGTCGCAGCACGTCCGAACGCCGCCGCAACCGCGATTTGCGGCAAGGTTGAAGCCGAACTTTCGGAGATGAGCGACGCCGACGCCGCCGAATTCCTTTCCAGCTACGGACTCAAGGAAAGCGGCCTCGCTCGCCTGATTCGCACCACCTATCACCTGCTCGGCCTGATTTCATTTTTTACCGCCGGCGAAGACGAATGCCGGGCCTGGACCATTCCCGCTCACAGCCGCGCCCAGGAAGCCGCGGGCGCCATTCACTCGGATCTGGAAAAACATTTCATTCGCGCCGAGACCATCCGCTGGGGCCAACTGCTCGAGGCCGGCTCGGAAGCCAACGCCCGCGCCAAAGGTACGCTGCGCCTCGAGGGCAAGGACTACATCGTGCAAGACGGCGATGTGATGCACATCCGGCACTCCGGCTAGTCTTTTCATCAGGGCGGCAGAGAGAAAAGGAGAAGGCTTCTCCGTCTGTCTGTGCCTCTGTGGTGAATTCCAAAACAGCCTGCTATGATCCCGCTGCGAATGGGAGCGATCGCAACCAGCATTCTGTTAGGACTCACCGCCGCGGCCGCGAACATCTTCGGCGGCGCGATCATCGTGCAGCGGCATTGGGAACGCCGCTATCTCCACTACTTTGTCGCGCTCGGTGCCGGATTCATGCTCACCACCGCGCTGGTCGAGATGGTTCCTGAAAGCTTGGAATTGCGGGGACGGTCGGCGGCGTATCTTGTGCTCGCCGGATATCTCATCATTCACTTTTTCGAGCACACCGTCACGCCGCACTTCCACTTTGGTGAAGAAACACACAAAGATGAATTCGTGCACGCGCACAAGGGATACTCAGTTCTGCTCGGTCTTGTCATTCACACGTTTTTTGACGGAATTGCGATTGCCTCGGGATTCTTAGTGTCGAACGTGCTCGGCTGGCTGATCTTTTTCGCGGTTTTTCTGCACAAGATTCCGGAGGGCTTCACCGTCGGCTCGGTTATGCTGGCAAGCGGGCGCAGTCGCGGCACGGCGTGGGGATCGTCGGTCGTGCTCGGATGTTCAACCCTGGCTGGTGTTCTCACGATGGCGATTTTTCGCCACGATGTCGGCGCAGGCCTTCCTCTTTCGGCGGGCGTGACGATCTACGTCGCTGCGTCCGACCTTGTTCCGGAAGTCAATAAAGAACCGGCTATGAAAATGGCGTTGCTGGTTTTTGTGGGCGCCGCAGTTTTTTTTCTGCTAGATCACTTGTTTCACGCGCACTGAAATTACATTTCCGCTTGCTCACGTCTCGGCTAAAGCCAAGCCTTTTCACGTCTAACTAACTACCGGCCAGGTTCTTCCTCGATCCAGTATTCGCGCCGCGAGTTGAGAATTAGCTGTGGGTGCCCTGGGATCTCTACGTGCAGCGCGTGCGGTCCGGGCGTCGGCGCAGTTGGCCGAAAACTCAGCACGTAATAGTTGGGCAGATCGTTCGACAACGCGATCAGGCCTGCTTTCAGGTCCTTCGCGCTGCGGAAATGAAAGGATTCTCCTCCCGCCAACTGCGCCAGGGACTCGGCGGTCTTGGTGCGCAGTGCAGCCCGTGCTGCCAGGAAGGACATGGTAGCCAGGCGAAGTGGCGGCGCCAGTT
>JASHRE010000518.1 GCA_030037515.1 Candidatus Sulfotelmatobacter sp. | reverse complement strand
TTGTCAATATAATAATATAACTTACATGAGAACAAAATAACTTACGAAGCAATAGCCAACCTTCAGCGATCCAAGAATTTAACTTGGAATTAGGTGGCTTCTATGCTGGAACTTCGGACTAGAGAAACCCGGATATCGTCAGGAGTGGGATTCGGGCAAGATATCCGCGCGTCACGTGAAACGTATGTGAAAAGAGGAATGACGAACTGCTGCGAGGAAGCAGACATTCCAGAGGGTTAGCTCGCGCGGTGGATTCGCCGTCACGACCGACATTCTGGTGTACACAGAATTACTGCACAACAGGAACCCGTCAGTAGGAGCGCGCCAGCGAGCAACCAATCTTTACGAAACCCTTATGAACTCTTGATTGCAGTCTTACGCCCTGCATAGTGAAATTCGGTATGGGTCCTTTCCCGTGACTCTGCCAGATGGCGTCAAGCTGGTGGTCGGGCTGTGCATCGCAGCAGTCGCTTTTTTTGGACGTGTCTTATTCGCCCTGCTCATGGAGCAGCGACGGTTGCGGCACGCGCACAAGACTCGAAGAAAAAACGCAGGATGTCTCAGATTGGAGGACGAGCATAAACGCGAAGGCCTCATCCTGATGCGCCACGGATGATGCATGGAGGGGGGCGTCGCCTTGCGCGGCAATTGGGCAAGCCTTTGTTGTGAGTACGTTGAACGGGACTGAGCTGGCGCTTTTTCTCGTCAGTCCGGCACTAAGCTGTATTGATTCAGTTTGCCTGAGGGCGTTGGTCGAAGACACTGAAGCCATACGATAGTGCTCTCGATTTCGGTTCTGCGGGCATCGCGAGATGCCAGCCTGACGGAAGAACGGTGCGCATCCCATGAGGCCCAGCTCTCCCCAGCGCGTTGATCATGATCATGTGTGTTTATGTTGCCCGGGCGCAACCGACAAAGACGAGTTCGCCGGAGCCACCCGAAAATCTGCAACGCCGAGTGCAGGCATTCGAGACAGAAGTGAACGAGCTAAAACAAGTCGTGAAGCAACCGCAGGCGGAGAGATCACATAACGGTGAGCCAAATGACGGGCGCCACCGCGCGTTCGATTCTGCAGGAATCTTAGACCGGACCGAGCCGGGATCGAATTCCGGCGGTCCCTTAACGGGGGCGGTGAACGCGCTGCCGGTCTGGTTGGCTCATGCGCCGTCACCGAACGCGAGCCCAACCGCCGCGGCTTGGGCCGCGCAGCAAGAGCCCTCGGGAACGGTGATTTCCGGAATCGATGCCGAGGATCGGAAAACGCTCGACTTCCTGCGCCAGACAACGCTGAACCATTCGCGGTCTTTCTGGTTCACATTCTTGCCCTGTTACCACATGGGAGCGCGCACGGGCATTCCGATCGGCGATCGATTCAGCGTCCAATCACTGCATCGTGAACGGCACGAATCAGGTGGAAGCGGCCAATGGGTTCAAAGACGAGCTGTGCGCATTTACCGCAAACCCGGCGAAAAGCCTTACATGGACGATGAATTATTATCTAGGTCAGGAGCATCCCGATCGCACGCTGGCAACGAACTGTGCTCCCGTTCGAGTGCAACCGCGATGATGTTTTACCGCGATTTCGCCCGAGCCCAACGGCCATCCGATATTTTCCGGGCTTTTTGTCGGAGGTGCAGAGTGTGCTTGGCAAAGATCAAACGACGGTAACCGCGGGACTGGTCTGGTGGTGGGGCGGAAAAGAAGGTTCCTGGTGATCGGGTTCTGAGATTGGTTTCTGGGAGAAGAAGATGCAGGATGTGCTTTGGGTTGCTGTAACGATTGCATTTTTTGCATTGTCGATCGCTTACGTGCATTTTTGCGATCGGGTGAAATAGACGATGCCTGCAGGGCGTAGCGGAAGCGATCCAGAGGCGCGATTTCGGCTCCGCGAAAACTGCGACTGATCGCCCGGATCACTGGCTCGCGTCAAAAAAGGGCTTGCTCGGGGTGACTACGAATTGGGATGGCGAACACTATGGACCTTCAATCTTTGATCATGCTCGTCGTCAGCGCGTTGACCGCGGTGTATCTGTTTTACGCGCTGCTGCGTCCGGAGAAATTCTGACATGACTGTGAACGGCTGGGTGCAGATTTTCGTATTCCTGGCGCTGATCTTTGCGGTGACCAAACCCATGGGAATCTTCCTGGCGCGGGTGTTCGCAGGCGAGCGCACATTCCTCGATCCCGTGCTGCGGCCGATGGAGCGCGTGATCTATCGCGTCACCGGCGTCGACGACAAGCACGAGATGCGCTGGACTGAATACGCGACGGCGATGCTTTTGTTCAGCCTGATTTCGATGGTGGTGTTGTACTTGATCGAGCGAATGCAGCAGTGGCTGCCTTTCAATCCGCAGCATTTTGCCGGCGTGACGCCGACACACTTGGCCTTCAACACCGCCGCGTCGTTTACGACGAATACGAACTGGCAAGCGTATGCGGGCGAGACGACTATGAGCTACTTCACGCAGATGGCCGGGCTCGCGTTTCACAACTTCACGTCAGCGGCGACGGGAATTGTGCTGGCGATCGCATTTATTCGCGGGATTGCCCGGCGACAAATGCCGACACTGGGAAATTTCTGGGTTGACTTCACGCGCTGCTGTTTGTGGGTGCTGCTGCCGTTTTGCGTTGTCGGCGCGCTGTTTTTGGTTTCGCAAGGCGTCGTGCAGAACCTGCATCCCTACGACACCGTGAAACTGGTTGAGCCGCAGCAGGTGCAACGTGTAGGAGCGGATGGAAAGCCGGTGGTCGATGCAAGCGGCAAGCCGGTCATGAATACGGTCGCGACGCAGACAATCGCGCAGGGGCCGGTGGCGTCGCAGGAAGTTATCAAGGAATTCGGCACGAATGGTGGCGGGTTCTTCAACGCGAATAGCGCGCATCCGTTTGAGAATCCTTCTCCACTGACGAACCTGTTTGAGATGTTCTGCATCTTCGCGATAGGTTCGGGACTCACCTACACGCTCGGCAAAATGACCGGCTCGATTGCGCACGGATGGGCAGTCTGGTCGGCAATGGCCATCCTGTTTTTGTGCGGAGTCACGGTCGCA
>JASHRE010000517.1 GCA_030037515.1 Candidatus Sulfotelmatobacter sp. | reverse complement strand
TTATATAGATATCTTAGTATGGTTGTCAATGAAATACGTCTCGCGCATTCAGGCCAATGCACTCATCGAGAATAGGTTGCGCGATGAACGAAGGGATACGTAATGGGGAACGCCCTGTCGCCATCAATTCCCGAACTGTCGGTAAACCGGACTCTCGATAGGCAAAGCGAAGCTCCTTCAGCACATCGCGGGCTATCCTCATGGCTCAGTTCAACGAAGTCAATCCCATTTCCAACCTGCGGGTACTTCGTGACGACGACACCGTTGGCGCGGATGTTCTGCTCTTTCACCGACAGTCTCGTCAGTGCTTGTGCGCATCGGCGTAGCGCCGGGGCAAACTAGTTCGACCGAAACCTTCGCCTTTATTCTCGGATAGCGGCGTCGTTCGGGATGATCTGGAGCGTTATTGACCATCGGGTATCGGGCAAAACGTCTTGCTAGTTCGGACGTGAATCATACGCCCATCATGAAGATTCCAACAGAGCAAACTCTTCTTATCATTGCAACCTCGCGTACTCGGCTTTGGCTTGCCTCAGGATCGGGATGTCGGGGTCGGCGTCTTTCCAGAGGGTGAGGAAGTCTTGATACGCCACTTTCGCCTTGGCCGTATCGACCTCCATTGCATAGGCGCGGCCAAGCTGAAGATGCACCGACGCTCCCGTCACGAAATTGATCACGGTGCCCTGATTGCAAGTCCCCAAATAAGGTTCTAGCTATAGCTAGGGCGCGTGCCAGTCGAGGGCGTAGACCTCTTGCGTGCCAGTATCACGAAGCAGAAGCGGAGAGTCATCCGGAGCCATGCCAAGCCACACATTCCCCCAGTAGCCTGCTTGGGGGAAATTGTTCAAATCAGCAACCCGCTCAACTCGATGGTCGCGGATGCGCACGCGCATCACGGACGGTTGTTCCTCATGCAGGAAATAAACGTAGTCTGAGTCCTTCGACCAGTTGGGGAAGGCTATGGTGAGTTTGGCGAGTTCCTGCCACTTCTGGGTTTGAAAGTCGAACAGCATCAGCACGCTCGAACTATAATTCGTCGCGGCGATATAGTGGCCATCGGGAGACCACCTCGGCGAGCGGAGACCAGTAGATCCGGGCACAGTGGATAGTTGATGCGTCGTTAGATCGAGCAATTGAATGGTGCTATCGGAGTCAGCGGGGGAGCCGCCCAAGATAATCTTGCTGCCATCCGGGGACCAACCTGCATCCCATTTGCCCTCTGGGTCGTCCGGGATCTGTTCAGTGAGGGTTCCACCATCGACCGAAATCGTCCACAACTTAGCACCGGAGCCCGATACAAACCCGTAGAAGGCAAGTTGCGTGCCGTCGGGAGACCATCGGGGCAACTGGGCGACCATTGGCGAATAAGTGAGTTGAAGGCGCTGGCTCCCGTCGGCCTTGCCGCGCCAAAGGGTTGACTCAGGATATGCGGTGTACGCTACCCACTGACCATCCTTGGAGAAGCACACATTGTATGCCGAGACTCCTCCAAGAAAAGAAAGGAACTGTTGAGACTTGACGTCGTATCGTGAGAGTTGGCCATGCGACAGCGTGCCTACCACGAACAACTTCCTGCCGTCCTTGCTGGGTATTGGGTTGCCAATTGTCATTGGACCCGACGTGAGCTGCATTGGCTGAGAAACGGACTTCCCAAACAGATTTCGTTTTTCGGGAAGGGCCCAAATATTGCCTAGGGACTCGAAGACAAAATATTGCCCGTCCGCCGTCCATCTGCCGCAGCACTCTCGGGGAGGAGTGTGCCAATTGGGCAACAATGGGTGAAGATTTTTTCCATTGATTGCAACTTCCCAAAGCCCCCCAAGAGAGCTGAATCGGATCACGCTGCCGTCCGGCGAGAAGGCTGGTTCACCAGCGGAGTCGGGAAGCGAGATCAGTTTGCGCTGTCCGGTGCCATCGCTGTTGATCAGATCGAGGTCGCTGCCATCACTGTAGACGATGGTTCGACCGTCAGGGGAAAAGTCTCCGGCCGCCCCATGGGCGTCTCCGAGTCTGTGTGGCGATCCACCTAGCACGGGCACCGCCCACAGCCGGCCTTGCACATTGGTGTAGCCCGACTCCTCCCTCGCTAATAAGGTGGTGCCATCAGGAGAAACCGCAAGTTGGGCCATGGTTTCGCTGGGAAGTGGAATGTTGGCTACCTCTCCGCCATTAACCGAGACTTGGTTCAGCCCCGAGAATTCGCTAAGGTACAGCCGTGCGCCGTCGGTTCCGATGATCCTTTTGCCAGTTCCATCATGTGTGATCGCAACGTAGTTCGAGACGCTCGGCGTGGGAACGGAGCGGGACGTAACATAGGCGAACAGTGCGATGACGATCAGGGCGACTCCGACGCCGATGAATGCCGATATTTTTCGACTTGAGCGAGGTTGCGCAAGCCTCGGTCCTGAGTCCGAGCCGGGACGCCCGGAGTCTGTATCGCGCTTGAGGCGCTGCAGGT
The DNA here is from genome assembly GCA_030037515.1 of Candidatus Sulfotelmatobacter sp. GTDB lineage: Bacteria > Acidobacteriota > Terriglobia > Terriglobales > Acidobacteriaceae > Sulfotelmatobacter. The sequence goes on along the minus strand of JASHRE010000517.1, from coordinate 4,788 downwards.
CGGCTCGCATCTCCGCCGCGCTCTGGCAACGCAAGTTGCGTTCTTTCTCCAGAGCTTTGTTAATGATCCGTTCTAGCTCTACTGGCACATCGGGGTTGAGCCGTACGGGAGCTACGGGAGCATGTTCCAAAATGGCATTGAAAATGACGGCTGACGTGTCGCCTCGGAACGGCAGAGTGCCCGTACACATCTCGTAAAGTACTGTGCCAAGAGAGAACAGGTCTGTGCGTGCATCGACTTCCTTACCCCGCACCTGCTCGGGTGACATGTATGCGACCGTACCAAGCGCACTACCTGGACTTGTCAGGTGTTCCTCAGACTCGATGGTCGGAGCGCTCGGGGCAACGCTTTCCGGCTTGAGCGTGACCTTCGCCAATCCGAAGTCCAGAATCTTCGCCCGTCCTCGTTTTGTGACAAAAATGTTTGCTGGCTTGATGTCGCGGTGGACTATGCCAGCGGAATGGGCAGCATCTAAGGCGTCCGCGATTTCAATTCCGAGTGACAGTACCTCCTCAATCTCCATCGGCTTACCGCCGATCCGATGCTTGAGGGTCAATCCGTCCAAATACTCCATAGCGATGAAGTGCCGACCATCGCTCTCGTCAATCTCGAACACCATGCAAATGTTTGGATGGTTCAGGGCGGAAGCAGCTTGTGCTTCGCGCTGGAAGCGAGCGAGAGCTTGTGTGTCGTTGGCGACATCATCTGGCAGGAACTTGAGGGCGACGAAGCGATGCAGCTTCACGTCCTCGGCCTTGTAAACCACGCCCATCCCACCGCCGCCGAGCTTCTCGACGATGCGATAATGGGAAACTGTTTGACCCAGTTGGGACGATGTGCTCATTTTCGGAGATGCTATGCCCATGTACTGCGTAGGGTCAACGAAACTCCGTGGATCGTTGGGGGCGGCTGAAAGGGGCAAACTGACGAGGCAAGCTTGTACAAACGCCTCTCAATTAGCTATGGAACGCCGTCGCGATTTATAGGAGAAGATTTAGCGCCAACGGGCCAGCAGTTTCCCCTGTTGCGAAAACTTCACTACACTCATACGCCCCGCAATTCCGTATCCATCAACCGTATAGAGATTTTCGTGCGCATCAACGGTAACCCCAGCAGGACCATTTTGTGAGAACAAGACATTGTCGTCTGAGTTGGAAATCGTAGAAAGCAACTTGCCGTGAGGGTCAAATTTCTGCACTCGATGCAGCGTCCAATCGCTCACGTAAATGTTTCCCTCATGATCCACGCCCGATCCTTCATCCTCGACAAATTGGCCCGGTCCCTTCCCTCGGCCACCAAAGACAAACTGAGTTCGCCCTGTACGAGTTGATATGACAACGATCCGATGGTTGCCTGCATCTTCAACCACTAAACTGCCATCGGAACGAACGGCGATGGTTTCCGGTGTATTCCATTGGTCAGGTGCATTCCCCTTAGATCGCTGCCAAACGGCAACCCGCTGGCCATCGGAGGAGAATTTCTGAATTCGATTGGCTCCGCCCTCGGCAACGTAGATGTAACCGGCTGAGTCGACCGCGACATGCCCCAGATCGTGAAACCATGGGCGCTTGCTCCCCATACTTGTGAGCAGTTTGCCCATGGGCGAAAACTTCAGCACACGTAGCTCGCCATCAGTGACGAGGATATTCCCATCGGGATCGATGGCGATGCCTTCGGGGCCACTGCTGCGGCCCTGAACGTCGCGAAAGACTCGCATTCGGCGATCCGTGTTCCTTGCGAGGAGACCTTTAAGACGCGAAAATGGCTCTTGTGATCGTTATCGGTGATATACGCGTTACCAGCGGCATCGAAGACAATATTGTCAGGACCGTAAAAGCACAAAGTGCATGCAGTCTCGTCTGCGGCCACCGATGACCGCGGAGACATCCACGCGGCGGCGACCAGCCAGACAACCCCTACGCTAATGTGGCGAGACAAATTGCGGAAACACATGAATGCACCCCTGACATAGTATGGCGTGGGAGATGAGTACCGCGCCGGGGAAATCGAGTCCAGTCGCAATCGCGCTAGTGAGTTAGTTGTCGTTGAATCTTAGGACCGTATCGACAAGTGCCCAGGCGGCGAGGCTGCGGGTAGAGTCGAACATGTTGATGCCGGGGCACTTGCGATACGGTGATTTGGACGAAGCCGCTGGCGCGGCGGACGCGGTGAAACTATGGGGTTTGCTTGGGCGTTTCGAAGTTTGTTCGTCCGGGCAATAGGTGGATCGCAGCTGTAAATAAGCAATAGCGGAGTCTAGATAGTCGCGGAGAGGGGATAAGTTGAGAGTTCTGTATGCAGGAAAGTGGTGCATTCGGCTGCTGAGGAGTAGGTAGAAACACCACGAGTATCGGAGCGGAGGCTGGTAGGGCGGGGATCGTCGTAAGTCGTAAGTTAGGAAGAATCAAGGACTGGCCTCGCGAGGGTAAGTTGGGAGATCGACCATGCGCTCAATTTTTGCACGAGGAGCATGGGGGTGGCACATTTTGGACAACGAAAACAAACAGGCTGGGCGGCAAAGGAAGTGCTGACTGCTGCAGAGGACTGAGGCCTTGGGTTGTCCAACAACAAGCGTTGACAGCGGGGCAGTAGGGTGGCGCGACTGCGATTGGCCATGAAGCCGAAAGAACGAATGCGGACAAAACCGCGGGGGAGAACATGCAGCAGGAAACGGCGCAAGAACTCGTCCGCAGACAGGGTCATCTTCCTCTTCTTGTTTCCGTGGGCATAATCCTTCCAGCGGAAGGTGACCTGGTTGTTGTGGAAAGCCACCAAGCGGTGGTTGGTGATGGCCACGCGATGAGTGTAGCGGGCGAGATAACCCAGCACATGATGAGGGCCGCCGAATGGTGGCTTGGCATAGACGACCCAGTCCTGACGGAACAAGGGACGCAAGAAGGCGCGGAATGCCTTCTCGTTTTGTAGCGGCCGGAGAGAGCCGGCGAGAGTAAGTTGGCCCATTTGAAATTGTCGCTTCAGAGCGGCGACGAACTTACCGCGGAAGACGCGACCGAGTACGTGAACCGGTAAGAAGAAGGAATAGCGGGGATGGATCCAGCGGCTGTGATCTGGGGACAGACCTCCGGCGGGGATCAGGCAGTGGACATGAGGGTGAGCGAGCAGATTCTGACCCCAGGTATGGAGGACGGAGAGGAATCCGATGTGTGCGCCCAAGTGTTGGGGATCGGCGGCCACCTCCAGAAGAGTCTCCGCACTGGCGCGGAACAAGAGGTCATAAATAACCTTCTTGTTCTGCAGCGCCAGTTGGCAGAGATGGTGAGGCAGGGTGAAGACAACATGGACGTAGGCGACCGCCAGGAGTTCGTTCTGGCGAGCCGCGATCCACTTATCGCGAGCTCCGCTCTGGCACTTGGGGCAGTGCCGGTCGCGGCAGCTATTGAAGGAGATGGCGCGATAGCCACAGCGGGGACACTGGTCGCGATGCCCGCCGAGTGCCGCGGTACGGCAATGTGCGATAGCGCGGAGCACTTTGCGATGGGCCCAGTGAATCCAGCGACAGTGTTTCTCAATGAAGCGATCGCCTTGAGCGCGAACGATATCGGCCACCTCGAGGAGGGGCCGAATCATTTTTTCTTGAGCCTCCGGGGACGTTTGACATCATCGAGGCTGGAGACCTGGAGAGCCTCGAGGGGGTTGGGGACGGCCTGCATATGCTTGTTCGAAAGATGCAGGTAGACCAGAGTGTGTTCTAGTCGCGAATGTCCGAGTAAGACCTGGATGGTACGTAGGTCGGCACCTGCTTCCAACAGATGAGTCGCGCAGCTATGTCTCAAGGAGTGGGGAGAAAGATGCTTGCGGATACCCGCCGCCAGCGCCGCCTGCCGACAGGAGTACCAGACCATGTTGGGACTGATGGGAACGTCCGCGCGCACCGCTTTGACCGTACCTGGAAACAGAAAGGTCTTGGGCCGCATCCAGCGCCAGTAGACGCGTAAAGTTTCCAGCAGCTTGGGGCTCAGCGGGACATAGCGGTCGCGGCGGCCCTTCCCTTGTTCAATGCGAATCATCATGCGCTGACTATCCACATCGCTCACCTTCAGACGGCACAGTTCGGCCCGGCGCATCGCGGTGGAGTACAGCGTCGTTATCAGGGTACGGTGATAGAGATTGGGAGACGCATTAATGAGCTGGGCCACCTCTTCGGGACTGAGCACGGTGGGGAGCTGCTTGGGGCACTTGGGGAAAGGGATGTACTCGGTCAGAAAGTGGCGGCGCAGGGTTTTGACAAACAGGAAGCGCAACGCCGACACATACTGGCTGACGGTGAAGGGAGAAAGCTTCTTGGTCTGGAACAGATGAGCCTGAAACTGCCGGATATGCTCAGGCCCGAGTTTGTCGGGCGACTGGTGGAAATGCTCCGCGAAGTCGCGAACGACGCGAATGTAGGTGGTTGCGGTACGATGAGAGTAATTACGTCGCTGGAGTTCTTCCAGCATTTTGTTGCGTAGTTGGGTCACAGGGACCTCCTTTTTCTGTGACCCAACTTATCTCAAACCCTCCACGAACGCCGGCCCCCGAACACGCGATAGCGTCCGCCGCGCCAGCGGCTTCGTCCAAATCGCCATTACGCTCAAAATGCCACTTTGCGGCACAAAGCGTGAAATGGCCTGATTTCGGCAGTTACGAACGAAAGCGTGGTCTTGAGCCCAACAGAGAATCAGCTAGGAGTTACTGAGAAACTGCAATTTACTCAGATGGTGTTTTCGTTTACTGGCTAACTTCGCGAAATAGAACGGCGCTGCCGGTACCTGGGCCGCGCGCCATTAC
>JASHRE010000516.1 GCA_030037515.1 Candidatus Sulfotelmatobacter sp. | reverse complement strand
ATTCGAACCCCGATATGCTGATCCAGAGTCAGGGGTAGTACGGTTCGCGAGGTTTCCCGCGTTGGCAGGGACTGAGCCGTAAGCTCCTTTCTTTTCTATTGCTTATTCCGACCTCTGTACTGGAATAGCATTCGAAGAACTGGCAGCATCATAACCGAAAATACATCCAAAAACGCTGAAATGTTACCAGGCCTTGTTACCAGGTGCCGTTCGAGCAGATGGTGATGGACCTTACCGTTGGAGGCCTACCCGGAAAGGATGTTTGAAAACTCAAACTTGAAGGCAACTTTCCTGCGGGAAGTTGCAGATCGATTTCTCGGTCGGGTGAACGACAGCAGACTGGAATGAAAAACCAAGAAGTTCTACCCGCAGCGGCTGGCGGTTGCTGAAGGCAACATCCGGGGCGGCATTGCGCACCACATAAAATTACGGGTGACTGCGTCGAGCACTTGAGATTTCCCGGTTCAGCCGCAAATGCCAACTGTGCTCTACGAACATTGAGGAATGCTGAATATAGGGGAAGAGTGGCAAGTGTGATCGCCGCTGCAAAGAATGACAATGTTGAAGGAGCATGGACGGCATCTTCGACTTGACGACGAAGCGGAAAGGAAACTCATAGCAGAGCTTCCGCTTGCAAGCAGCGACTGCGAACCTCGCGAACTTTTCCGCGATATTGTCATCTTGATGCGCGACATGGGGTGACAAACGGCAAGAGAACTCCTCCGGATGCGCATCGAGAACCTGGATTGGCAAAACCGCGTGATCTTTGTGGCTGACAGAAAAACTGCAGAAGGACGAGGGCTCGTTCCAATGAGTAACCGAATCTTCGAAATTCCGTGCGCGGGCAGGAGCGCTGGGTCTTCCCATCAAAGTGCTCAGCCTCTGGTCATCCCAGTTCAATCCGCAATCTCTTTCGAAAGCTCGCAACAAGCTGGCTTTCTGAAAGAACTGGTTCTCTACCGTGCGCGACATGACTATGGCACGCGAGTTCTGCACGCGAACTGGAAACCTTGCCGACGTGATGAGAACAATGCGCCATCGCGACGTAAGGACCGCGATGCACTATCAACATCCGGAACTGGAAAATCCCGTGCGCGCCGCGCTCGATTACCGTCCGCCAACTACTGAAGCAGCGGTGTAGCGAAGGATTACGAGACCTTTTGCCTCATACCGAAAACCAAAACGTCGGCAAGTCATTGAACCTTCGGCAAATAGGAGAACATGCAGTCTCCTGGCCGTCTATCGGCCGTCAGTCACAGAGAGAACTGGAAACTTGACAGTCGGGGTTCCGCTAACTACAGCAGGAAGACTCCCTCATCTTGCAGTGCTTTTCGAACGGCAACGACGTCTTGATCGTTAATCGCCAGCACCACGAGGGTTACCCGCCCAATCTGTGTTCGCGCGTTCAACTCAGGTCCGTGCCACACGAAGTGCTCTGCCCAGCTGTCACGTCGAGGATGGAAAAGGCGCACAATCTTCCCCGTGTCAGGGTCAAGGCCAGCCACATTCGGACCCTTGAAGCGATTGCAATGCATACAAGCAAGAGCAAGATTTTGAAGTTCAGTCTTGCCACCGTGTTGTCTTGCAATGATGTGATCTACCTGGAAGGGCGCCGGATGAAATACGGACGGCAGCCGACAGTATTCACACCGGTTTCCGGCGCGCTCCGAAACCCGGCGGATGAGATCAGCGTTCAAGATTTCTGATTACTGAGTGGAGCGCTGCAAGGCACGGCGGCCTTGAGATTGCATGACGGCTAGGAGATTGCTCACGCGCAGATAGCTATCGAGCTCGGCTTGTTCTTGAGCAGTCAATTTGCCTTGCCGAGCCAACTCAGACAACTCGTTCATGCGTGCGACATCATGTTCACCAAAACGGACCGACAACAGATACTCGGCTGCACTACCCGACAATGCTCCTTCCTCGGCCTGAATGGTACGGGCGAGGATCCCGGCCTCGGTATTTGGATTTGGAGTGTGCGAACTCATTCCGATTTTCCGTCAGTTAATTGTGCCATCGAATTAGATTCAAGTCACGCCCATATGGCAAAAAGAAATAACGAATGCCCAACGATCATCGCGGATAAACGAAGGCTGGTGGGCAGTGGTCTCCGCCACTGCTGATTTCGGAGTCCGCTTTTGAAGCAATCGGCCCACATCAGACACAGGAGCGTGGCACAGAAAAAACCAGAAAAAGAGTTGCTACGGCTGACCGGCGGTTAGTCAGCCGCAGACGGGATTGGTTCCGCCGCGATCATTTTTTAAACTTTTCAACAAACTGCCGGGTTGTCGCCTGTTCGCCTGTGACCTCTAGCCCACATTATTCATATAAGACGCCGGAAATTATCGCGCAGAGGCTCGCACCGATGAGCAAACCCATCTCTTCGGGTGCGCGCAGCAGCAGATACCGTGCGATCGCACCCTCTATATGTCCAAAACTTGACTGCAACGCAATCGCCCGTCGATCACGTTCAGTCACGCGACGAGGTTGATCCGGTGCAACCTGCAGCGCGCCTGCACGCGAGAGAGACTTGAACGCGGAAGTAAGATTCTCGATGGTCCATAGGCCACGCCTTATTAGCTCTTCTTCTGCTTCCTCACTGGCGGCCACATCTTCGTCCCAACCCAGCATGTTGAATGCTAGCGTGCGAACGAGCATCTCGGAGTTCTCCGGGCAGCGGTAGTAGTTCGGGTTCTGCCGCATGAACTCGCGAGCCACCTGTTCGGCTTTCGCGTTTTGAACTTCCTGAATGAGTTCGGGATTCCCTGTTTCACGGGCGACCTGCTCCTGGACTTCAGCATCGTTCACTATCTCCTCGATACCTCGCCTCAGTGCAGCAGCTTCAAAGCTACTACCACGGTCATCGAGTTGTGCAAATCGCGGATCGGGGAGCTGACTTTCTTCTGACGGTGGAGTGAGTAATGAAGGGCAGCCACTGAGGTCGAGCTGACCGAAGCTCTCGTCGATAAATCTTTCAGTCTCTTCCCAGGCTATTTGTTGAAGCGTAACAGTGCGATCGTTTGAGATCGTTGGTCTCCTTTGTTTGTTGACGGTGTACTGAGATTAGGGTTGTAGGCTAGCCATGTACTCTGGGCATTTGTATGCGCGCCAGTTGTACATAATGCCGGGCGGCGGTTCGGGTTCTTGATTGCTTGGCGACTCGACACGATTGCGGGAGTGCTTCTCGATCCAATTCCACACTACCGATTCCCGGGCCTCCCCAGATGAAGACGGTTTGTCGTGCGTCAATCAGGCCGTTCAAGCTCTCGGATATGTCCGAAGGTTTCATGAACGTCGTCCTTTCAAGGAAAAGGTCAGGTGGTGTTGTGAGCAGATCGACAGAGATGAATGATAATGTGGCTCAGAGTTCGGTGAGGTTTCGGTAAGGTGCATGAAATGAGCCCGTCATAGATGTTAGGGTCTTGGTGCGGAAGGAACCCCATGGCCCGAAAGCGAAACTATCGGATTCGCGACCTGAGCGAGGTTCAAAGACTATTCGAACAGTGGCGTCAGACGCGGCGGGGCAAAACCCGCATTCCGGAGGAGCTGTGGTCAGCCCGGGCGACCACGTCTAAGAGTGCGATATTATGGATGTTACTCTGCAACTGGCTGAAGGTAAGCAGCTCTCGGCAAACGGGTCCGCCATGCGGCTGCTACGGCAGAGATCGCTCACCCCGCACTCAATTGATTGGAAAAATGTCTTTGCGCCATCATACGACTTTTCGCGTATCGATCCCATTACTTGCATACGCTGAACGGAGGCCGCAGAGTACGACTGCAGCTTTGATCCGGTGCATAACAACTTGTGTCCTCGGGGCAGTTTTCCTATTTCAGCCCACACTGTGGTCGATGTCGGAGCCCCCTTCGCCAACTCAGGTGTCGTCCCGCCCCACCCGCCTCGTCGTGCTGGGTGTTTCACATGCCGCACAGTTAGTCGCCAAGTCATACCAGCCGGCCGTGTTCCGGGCCTTTTTTGATCGGGTCAGGCCTGCCGCTATTTGCATTGAGCGTGATCCAGAAAATTATGCGCGACACGACTTTTACGAGTTTACCTACGAGCAACAAAACATTGTGATACCTTGGGCGGAACAAACACGCACACCAGTATTCCCAGTCGATTGGATTCCACCTACGGATGATCAACTCTTAGCTTGGAACACTCCAGACATAGGAGTGCCAGGGTTCCTGCGCAATCCCGGAGGGTTCCAGGGCTTCCTGGCTTTTGAGGACGCGAAGGACCTGGTCCTCAACCTGTTCTTTGCCGAGTCTCCAGACTCACGCAAAGAGGTTGATTCCTGGTATGACTCGGCGCGCGCTCCCGGACGGCAGGATTTTGCGCGCCGGCTGGAACTCTATCGCACGTTTATGCAAGCCATGCGAGTTCGGAACGTCGCTGAGCGATTCAAAGGTCAAACGCTCCTGGTGGTGGTGGGATACATGCATAAATACGATATCGAGAGGTCTCTCACAGGGCAGAAAGACCTGGAGATTGTGCAACCATCAGCATTCGGCGCTCCCACAGATGAAGAAATTCAAAAGCAGGTTACTCTTCCGGATTTGTTCGCGATAGCGACTTTCAATCTGCTTGGAGTGCAGCCGCTCACCAAGAACGTGGCCTGGGAGTGGGTCGACGAGGTACTTGCACAATTAGAAAGCCGTTCTCCGGGCACGGAAACCGCGCTTCTCCGGACGAAATTCAAGGTGCTGCGTGGTACAGCAACGCCACAAGGCGCGCTTGCGAATTATGCTGAATTGATTCAGCGACCGGATGCCGATGAGACGTTCACCTACACCGGAGTGATTGACCGCAGGCGTGTGGATTCTTTTTTCGATCCCTTTGGAGACCTCACGATCCGGCAACGGCTCATGCTGGAGCTAGCTCGTGAAAATGCAAAAATCCATGAGCTGAAACAGGCCGAGTCCTGGAAGAACAAGTTGTCGTCCTCCCTTAGTGAAATGCAACGCTCGCAGTTACAAGGCTACTGGCAACGGTACGTTGAGGCGGCACCATGAGAGCCTCAGCCCGCTCGGCTTGCTGCAAGCAGGTCTCGCGCATCCAGCTAACGCGTATCGAATGCTCCGCATCACAGACGGCAAATCACAGGGGCGTCTCGCTGCGCAAGACGGCGGGTCTCTGCTCTACCGCGAACCCTTGCACAGCTATCCCAACAAGGCGATCCGTGCCTGGATCGGGCATTGGATTTATGGCGACGTTCCCCTTTATGGCCTTTTCAAGATGCAGCTCTGGTTTGGGCTGGTGGCCTTCGTATTGCAGCCTCCATTTTCCGTCTCAGGCTGCCCAGTCGAATCCTGACTTGCAATGGTCGGTAAAAAGTGGGATAACGTCACATCTTGAAGAGTTCTCTTTCGTTTCTCATTCCCGTGTCACGCATCAAGACTACGATGTCGCAGAAAAGTTCACATGTTCTCTGCCGCCGACGGCAGCGATTTATGGCCCAAACTCGAGTTCTATTTTCCGTTTTCCGTATCGCTGGACTGGCGATCCTAAGGCTCCGCAGGTTCGGGTGGCAGGACGTCGTACAGTGGCTGTGCCGGTTTCAGTTGCGGATTTTCCTCTGCCACCGTAACTGCCATGACGCGTATTTTGTCGTTGTCGGGAAGTTTGAGCGTCGTCGCACCAGCCGGCATATCGATTCCATATGCGAACAGGTATGAGTAGGAGTACGCGACGTTCTTGCCCGCCGGATCGTGGTGATGCGAGCAATACCAGCCCAGATCGGAGCGTTTGATGTAACCCGGCTTCAGACCAATCATGTCCCCGTAGTCATCCTGCGATGTGTCTATTGAAGTCCACTGCCGATCATCCCACTGGCCGATGAATCCGCCCCAATCCTCAATGTTCAGCGCGACACTTTTGCCGCCAACTTCAAAATTCGCCCTCTGGTCGCCATCTGCAGAGGCTGCCAACAGGTATACCCGATTGAAATGGCCTGCAGGCAAGGTGATCGATTGTCCCTTCGCAACCAAGGCGTCGGGGACACCAGTATTCGACTGGGCTAAATGGAAATGCACTTCATTGAATGTGATTTCGGAAGGAAGCATCTCGGCGGGAAGGCTGTCACCTTTCCCGTCAAAACCGTCTGTGGAGGATGCTCCATCGTTCGTTGCTGCGGCCAAATCATAATGCAAATCCACCGGAGACGAATGCACCGGCGCAACCTTTGCCGTCGCCTTGCTCAGCTTGAGCGCGAAAGTGCGCGGTTGATACGCGCTCAAGGAAGTGACGAGAACACCGCCTGTGACTCGCGCCGCGCCCACGGGCTGCTCCTGTCCATTTACCTCTCGAGCGGCAACGATCGGGGCCGCAAACGAGATGCGAACTTTCGGCTGCGGCCGGCCGTCGAGTTCGACCACTCGCGCAATCCATTCATCGCCCTGTTCGGCTTTCTTGAGCGCCATGAGGCGTACTCGCGGGTTATCGATCTTTATGAGAGAAAACTCCTTCCCAAGTGCTCCGGGATGATGTGCCGCCTGGAAAGCGATGAGAGGATCGTTGAGACGCTCTCCCTGCCAATCCGTTTGCGCCGAACGCCAGTCGCCAGAGTGTCCCGCAATGCCGTAAACAAACTCGTGATGACCTATGTCCTGCGTCGCCTGATCGTTGTAGCCTCCGCGAGTGCCCGGAGTGCGAATCAGCGTTAAACGAATTGTGTGGTCATTCGGCTTGTCGGATCCATTTTTGCAGTCCGTGAGGATGGTCGCGCCGAACTGGCCGGTAGTGTCCGTGAGATCAATCCACTGATGCGAAGGCACCTCGAATTTCTTGGGCTGCGCCGTGGGCCTTTGAATGGTGCCGATGTCCCAGTTGTACGTGGCCATCATGCTTGAAGCAGTCAGCGGAAAGGTCGCCTTCAGATTTGATTTCTTCGTCTTCCAGTCGATTACGTTAGCGAACTCCACGCGCTTACCGGCGTCTCCAGCGGAGAGGCGAATGATTTGGGTGAAAGTAGATCCCGCAGTTTCGCGCGAGACTTCCAGCGCCACTCGCACCGATCCATTTTCTACAACCCGGATCCTGGCAGGACCGCCCACGTAAGCCTTGGGAGGCGCCTCTTCCTGATCCCAATCCATATTCCACGCGGGCCATTGCTCCGGGTCGTCATATGAAATCGCGAGCCGTGCGGGTGCCGCTAGAAGTTCTTTGCCGATGGTTTTGTCGAAGATGCTGGCGACATCGCCGTCAGAGTTTACTTGTACGCGGTAGTACTGGTTCTCCAGTGAGTTATTCGAAACATTCAGAGAGGAACTCGCCTGCAGCGTGCGGGGCTCCACATCGTAGACCGCGTACCCCACCGACGGGACCCGTGCAACGAAGAGCACTTTTCCATTCTCGATCTGAGCAGGAGATTCTTTTCTGTCAGGACCAATCACGTGAACGGACTTCGGCATTCCGCCGGGAAAGTCCAAGCCCGCCTCGACCACATCTTCCCGGGACATCCCGAGCGGATTGAACACAACGACCGAAACGCCCTTGGTTTCTGTATCGAGAGCGGCGGCGACCGCTTCGCTAGCATTTGTTAGCACGCCCGCAAATTGATTCATCACGATGACGTCGTCGTTCCAGGCAAACTCATAAGATTTCGGCGTGGCTGTTCCTGCTGCGAGGTCATGGAAGTGTCCGCCCATTTGGAGTGTCCAGGCATCATTCAGGCGTTTGAGTGGATAAGGCCTCGCGCCTAACCATTCCGCGGTTAGCGACGCTTCTTCCGCCGCCTCTCCCAGGAGTTCTTCTTTTCTGAGCCAACGCTTCTGATAGGCCTGAGAAGTGAGCGATCCGGCCGAGTGATTGGCAAGTTCCATCTCTCCGGTGTAGCGCGGAAGAGTTGTCATTTCCGCAGGCGTAATATCGAGAAACATCTGCTCGGCATTGCTCGAAATGACCCGTATGGGACCATCGCCAACTTTTTGGCCCGGCCACTGCGCGTTCGGCGGATCGCCGAAGAAGATTTCGTCTTGCGGTGGAAGACTTGCCATGCCCTGAGTTACGATTGCCTCCAACCGCTTCACCGAGTCTTCGCGCGGAGAGCCGCCGATATCGCCAGTACCGTAGTAGTGATATTCAGTGAAGACTCCGCTGATTTTTCCATTGTTTTCGACACGCCCGGCCCAATCTCGCTGAAATTGCTGCAATGCCCGGTCGCGGTCCTCGCGGCTGCGTTCTTGCCGCTCGTCCCGGAGCCGCACATATTCTTTAACGTCATTTTGATCGAAGGGCTCTTTTTTGCGATCCTGCTCCTCCAACTTGGCGCGGAGATCATGGAGCTTGTTCTCCAGGTCCGCCAGAGTGGCATCAGGTCTCTCAGGAGGAAACGGTCTGCTCAAATCTGTCGTGATATCGCCGTTGTAGTCACCCGGGTTCAAACCCGCGAGCACGGTTTCACCGTCGGGTCCAACCCACACTCCAACATTAAATGGCGTGCCCTCTGGTGTTTTTTCCATGGATTCCGGTCCGCCGCCGGGCGCCGAGGACCCCCAAACCAGTTTCTGAGTGGAGAATCCTTTTACCCCGGAGTGTGCAAGAATGGTTGGCAGCGATGATGGGAATCCGAAGCAATCGGGCAACATGTATTCGGCGCTGGCCTTGCCGAATTCTTTGCGGAACCAGTTGTTGCCATAAAGAATCTGCCGGATGATGGTTTCGGCGCTTGGAGTGTTAACGTCTCCTTCCTCCATGGAAGAACCCGCCGGAAACCATTGACCTTCTTTTACGTACTGACGCAGTTTTTCGAAATCCGCTGGATAGTACTCTTTCATCAGGCGATAGCGGTTCGCTCCGCTGAAGTTGAAGACGTAGTGTGGATACTTCTCGAAGAGCTTGAAGTTCTCTTGTAAGGTGTTCTTGAGATACTCATTAATAACCTGCGGATATTCCCACCTCCACTCCGTGTCGAGGTGTGCATAGCCGACTACATAAAGAACGGGGTCCTTGTTCAAATCAGGTTTTTCGGAGTTTTGTGCGCTAACACCGCAGAGAACAAAAAAGCAGGCGAGGAAGTGGAACGCCAGAATAGTCCAGCATCGGTGCATGATGGGTCTCCAGAGGTCCATGCATGAGAAAGTAGGCAAGAGTTTCGCAGTTAGCAATTAGGAACTTTGACCCGAAGGACCGTCAAGAGCGCCGAGAATACTCTATTTGTTTCCGTGTAAACTATTGGGCAGTCTGTGTTTCCGTCAACTCATCTCCATGACCACCTATTCCCGTAAGTGCATCAAGTTGGCGACAATGAGGCGAGGTCAGACCTAGCATGTGGCTTAGAGTTGGAACCACAGCCCGCGCTATGGCTTTGCCGAATACCGCTCACAGAATCGGATGGAGTCTGACTACCAACCGTGCCGCTTAAACGTACACCAGCCGTGAATCCATACTCCAGGCGGAGTTTTCTCCGGACCCTTCCCGGAATCGTGCTCGGCGGCAACGCGCTGGTCGGCGCTTCATTTCCGTTCTTGGCCAAACCAACCAACCTTGCCAAAGGGTCCTCCGCGGAGAAACAGCCATTTTTTGTTTCCATTCCTTCCTCAAGCAGCCGGATTACCTGGCGGCATACGAGCGGGCGGTCACGGGCCTCGTATCTGCCCGAAACGACGGGCGCGGGGTGTGCTTTTCTCGATTACGACAATGACGGCTGGATGGACATTTACCTGGCCAACAGTGGCAAGTGCGATTTTTTCGATCCCAGCCCGCCACTGCGCAACGCGCTGTACAAAAATAATCGCGACGGCACCTTTACCGACGTTACCGAAAAGGCCGGCGTGCGGGGCGGTGGTTACGGCATGGGGGTTGCGGTAGGAGACTATGACGGCGACGGCTTGCCGGATCTTTACGTCACACAGTATGGCCGAAGCATTCTTTACCACAACGAGGGAAACGGTAAGTTTGTCGATGTGACGGAGAACGCTGGGGTCGCCGCACCTGGATGGTCCTCGAGCGCGGTGTGGTTTGACTACGATAACGACGGCCGACTCGACCTTTTCGTCTGCCGATTCGTGGACTTCAGCAAGGAAAAAAATCTCTTTTGCGGAGATCCGGTCACTGGCGAGGGACACTATTGCATTCCGCGCGTCTACACTCCGATGCCGAGTTGGCTGTTTCACAACAACGGCGACGGCACATTCACCGATGTAAGCAAAGAATCCGGTATTGCCGAACACCTCGGAAAGGCTTGGGGCGCGGTCGCGACTGACATCAACAACGACGGCCGCATGGACCTGTTTGTGGCGAATGATACGGTCGCGAATTTCTTGTTCGCAAATCGCGGCCACGGCAAATTCGAAGAGATCGGTCTGGAGAGCGGCGTTGCCTATGACGAAGGGGGACGGCCGCGCTCCGGAATGGGAGTAGATTCGGCCGACTACGATCAGGATGGCTGGATGGATCTTTTCGTCGCCAACATCGATCACGAGAAATATTCGCTCTATCACAACAATCACGACGAATCATTTAAGGACGAAGCCGCGGCTACCGGGATCGGGGTGGTCACGTTCTTGATGAGCGGTTGGGGTTTGAAATTCTTCGATTTTGATAACGATGGCAACCTGGATCTGTTCATCGCCAACGGGCATCCGGATGACACCGTCCAGCAACGATTCAAGGAAATTCCCTACGAAATGCCGCCTCTTTTATTTCGCAACACGGGCGGCAACTTTGAGCACGCGTTCGAGAATGTGAGCGGTATCGCCGGACCGGTTTTCGAGCAGCCGCTGGCGGCTCGTGGAATGGCGATCGGAGACTTCGACAACGACGGCGCTACCGATGTTCTGGTTTCCGTCAACAATGGCGCGCCTGTTTTGCTACGCAACCTGGCCGCTGGCGGAAACCATTGGCTTGGAATTCATCTCACCGGAAAAAGAGCAAATCGCGACGCGGTCGGTGCGCAGGTCACATACCAGGCGGGAGATCTGAGACGAACGCGATTCAAAGTGGCCGGGGGAAGCTACCTGTCATCGCATGATCCTCGCATGCTGTTGGGCATCGGGTCCCGTACGCAGATGGATTGGGTCGAAGTCAAATGGCCCGAGCCGAGCGGCCTGGTTGAACGCTTTTCGGATTTCCCGTTGGACCGATACGTCACGCTTGAAGAGGGATCAGGCAAAGCGGTCGGAAAAGGTCACTGACCCGTCAGATGAGCAAGATATTGTTGCGGAATCATCACACGAAGCTGCGGATCGAGATTCAGCCCTTTCTGCATCTCGGCTTCGGCATCGGGAGAACTACCGGCAGACTTTTCGGCTAACACTAAACCAAGATTCACGTGCGCCGAGGCCGACTCCGGATCAATGGCGATCGCAGAACGAAGTTCGCATTCGGCCGAAGGGAAATCCCGCTTCGCGGCAAATGCCTTGCCCAGGTTCAAGTGCGCCATAGCGAAGCCCGGCTTGGCTGCGATAGCCGCCCGCAACTGTTCAATAGCTTCCTCTACATCGTGCTTGTAGTAGAGGAGCGAGGCTCCGAAATTGTTTAAAGCCGAGGCTGAATCGGGGCTGCACGCGACGGCAGCTTGAAATTCCGAAAACGCTCCGGGCGAATCTTTTTGCAGCCAGAGAACCTCACCAAGATCATTGTGCGGCTCACAGTAGCTTGCATCGTCAGCGAGTGCACGACGAAACGCGGCCGCCGCCTCCGATAACTTGGACTGATTCCGCAGGGCGACGCCCCAATTACGGTCCCCCTGCGCTCGAAGTCGATTCAACTCGTTATTCGAAAGCTCGCGTGCCCGTGCAAACTGAGCTTCCGCTGCCGTCCTGGCGCCCGTATTCGCCAGTGCATCTCCGAGTGCAGAGGCCGCCTCGCTCGAAGCCGGATCGGAGGCGACCACCTCTTCAAGGATTCCAGCTGCCTCACTCCATTTATGCTGATATGAAAACGCTCGAGCCAGGCCCTTCTTCGCATCCACCGACTCGGGCCGGAGCGAAAGCACTTTTTTGAACTCTTCCATCGCCAACTCGGGTTTTCCCTGTTGCAGGTAGATCAATCCCAATCCCTGATGTGCGCCCCACATCTTCGCGTCCAGCCGCAAGGCGGTGCGCATCTCGTTGGCGGCATCATCGAATTGACCAACTCGCAGGAGCATTTCGCCGAGGGCGAGACGCGCTGTCGCATAATCCGGAAAAATTGTAGCGGCACGCCGAAAGTCGTCGGCTGCCTTCGTCCAGTCACCCTGATCAGAAACGATCAGACCTTTTTGAAACCAGGCTTCCGAGAGTTGGGGATCGAGTTCCAGTGCGCGATCGAAAAATCTGGATGCGGACTGTTCGTCTCCCAGAGCACTCAAAATCTTTCCGACTTGAAGGTTCGCTCGTGCGCTGGGGTGAGTCTCAAGCAGCTGCCGCGCCGCCAAAAGATCGGTGAGTAACTTCTGCTGGGATTCTGTAGAGCGAACGGACTCGGTCAGGTGTTCACTGCCCGAATATGCGCTCATTTGCGAAAAACAGTGTCCGGAAAGCGTCGATGCAAGAAGAAGCGGTAGCGCCACACAACTGATGCGTGTCTTCGGGCGTGCTTGCAATGTGAATTGGGAATTCACGTGTTCACTCTCTGACGAATGATGTGCTCACGGTCGACCGCCAATCCCGTGTGCCGTTCAATCGCGCCATCCGGCCAACGGATTTCAACTTTTTCGACGATGGTAGCATCGCCGACTCCGAAATGAAGGCGCACATCACTCGACGAAACGAAACTGCCTGAGCTGCGGATTTCATCGATTTGTGTCAAGCCCGATGCAGCCAGCGCGATCCGCGCGCCGATTGCGTCCCGATTGCAATGTACACCTTCAAGTTTGAAACGTACCCAATGGCCAGCCGAAGTTCGGGCGTATTCATAAAGGAAAGGCTGATTATCGATGTTGTTTACGACCGCACTCATTCTCCCGTGTCCGCGCAAATCGGCAAATGCCGCGCCCCGACTGCTCCGAGCCTCTGTCAGCCCGCTCTCTTCCTTCGGAATCAATGCGAAACGACCGTTGCGCAGGTTTGAAAAAAGCTGGTTTTCCTCGAAGTAGCTGTTGCCCGCCTCAGTCGCTTGCGGATAGATATGCCCATTGGCCACGAACAGCTCCTTCCACCCGTCGTTGTCGAAATCGACAAAACCCGTGCCCCAGGCCAGATTCCGATAGCTGGCTGTGCCCAGGCCAGCTTGGTAGGTCACGTCTTCAAATTTGCCGTGTTGATTGTGATAAAGCGTGTTGTAATCCTCGGAAAAATGCGTGACGAAGAGATCGAGCCAGCCATCGTTGTCATAATCGCCGACAGCAATGCCCATGTTCGATTGCGCTCGGCCATCCGCGCTCAACGCGCATCCGGCTTCGAAGGCGATCTCCTCGAACGTGCCGTTTCCCTTGTTGTGCCACAGGAAATTCGGCATCGAGTCATTGGCGACGAAAATGTCAGGCCAGCCATCGTTGTCGAAATCCAGGAATGTCGCGCCCAAGCCATAACCTTTGACTGTGTCCCTGATGCCAATTTCCTGGCTCACCTCGCGAAATTTGCCGTTGCCTTCATTGTGGTAAATCAGATCCGCCAGCCCGGGCAGGCCGCGCGGACCGCAAGCGACCGGTACGGCTCGATACGTGCAATACGTATTCGTTCCAGGCGTCGGCATCTGTCCCACCTGGAAATCGACGTATCGAGCCACGTATAGATCCAGTTTCCCGTCGCGATCATAATCTCCCCACGCACAACCTGTGCTCCAGTTGCCGCCTTCGAGTCCTGCTTCCTTCGTGATGTCCGTAAACGTTCCATTGCCGTTGTTACGGAACAACGCATTCTGGCCGAAATTGGTGATGAAGACGTCGCGGTAGCCGTCGTTATCAAAATCGCCAACTGTAACCCCCACGCCCCAACCACAATTGATC
>JASHRE010000515.1 GCA_030037515.1 Candidatus Sulfotelmatobacter sp. | reverse complement strand
GGCTTCACCGTAAAGCTGGCCGCGTCATAAACCGTCACTTGCGGAATAATGCAGCCGACAGTGGCCGTGCCAGGAGTCACGTTCGCATCGGGACAAGTCCCGGGCGGCGTGGTCGCATAACTGGCCACATAGAAGCGGCTGCCATCTGGCAATGGGGCAATCGAGACCGGCGCTACTGTGCCGCACGTACCCGCTGTACAAACCGAAGGCGGGGCGATCGCAATCTGGCCGCCAGTCGTCGTCCCCGCGGGCAAAGGGGTGGGCGTGTCGTTCGGGCCGCCAGTGGCCGCGAACACGTAGATGCTTCCCGCCGCGGGATTCGTCACATACAGCCGGTTCAGGTTCGAATCGTAAACAACATAATTCGCCCCCGGACCGCCGACCGGCAGGCTCGAAATAATCTGGTTCGTATCGGTGCGGATGGTGTGCAGCATGCCATCGCCTTCGGTGAGCACGAAAACCCGTCTCGCATCCACGCGCGCCGCCGCCCACACCGGATTCGTACTGCCTGCAGGAAGTGGAATCGTCGTCAGCGTTGACAAGTCGACAGGGGAAAGGTCCACCACGTTCGGCAGTACTGGAGGAGCAGCGGAAGGGTTTCCCTGGTTCAACACATACAGATTCAGCTCGTCCGGCGTTTCCACCATAGCGACGGGATGTGTTCCCGGATAGTACTGGATGATCGGAATCGAGGCCTGCGAGGGATTCAGCAGCGACACTGAATCTGTGCTCGCGACGTCAGGGCAGTTGATGCTGTTCTCGACACCGAAGTTCGCAACGTAGACTGAAGTATTCGAGGTCGTCGTTACGTAGTCCGGCAGATATGGGCAGAAAATCGGCAGGTTCACCGTCCCGCCGCCGCTTGAAAGGGGCGGCAGACCTGTGACGGTATCGTTGTACTGCAGGGTTGTGCCGCTGACCGACAAAATTGGAAAACAGCCGTTATAGCCCTCCGTGGTCACGCCCGTCGGGATGGGCACACTGGAGATGACGATCGACTGCCCGACCACTGCGTTTGGCAGCGGGGCACTCAGTATGGCGGTCACCAGATTCGCCGATTCGCTGATCGAGACGATATTCGACGACTGAGATGTTCCCGCGTTCGGGTAACTGTAAGTCAGAATCGTACCGAATCCGGTCGCAGTGCTGCTGTCTGCGGCTGGTGTGTACGAGGTGACCACATCCGTCCCGGCAGGACACAAATTCCCTGCCCCGCTGGTCACGAACACACGGGAAAAATTCGGCAGAGTCGCCATGTGCGTGGGATTCAGACCAGCATTGGCCTGCGCAATCTCGCTGTCGCCGGAAACATCAATCTGCACCGCTGTTCCCGGATAGAACGGCGAATTGGTGCTGATGGCGTAAACCGCGTGGAAATTCGAACTATTCGGTGGCGGGTTATTGATCGGAATCACCACCGGGCGGTAAACCTGACCGCAAGCCACCCACAGCGAAGTCGCCAGCACGATTGCGACCAGCCCACTCACACCACGAAAACTCATCGGCACCCCGAGGAAATAGCGTTCATTGCAGTGATTCAGGCGAAGCAAATATTGTAACGATTGGCAAGCCGGTTGTCAGTTTCTCAATCGTCAGTTTTCAGTAGTTCCATTCAGTATTTGGAGAAAGATGCGTCACGGGAGAACTTGGGATGCCCGAGGTCCGACGTCTGAGGCCCCGGGACAAGAGTGAATTTCAAATGGGATGCCGCGGCGACTTTCCGAGACAGGGGATTTCGGCTCAATGCTCCGCGGTGAAATTATCCTTTTCCCCGCCGTGCTTTGCCGGCCGCGCGCGCACGTTCGCCCTCGGGAGCGCTGGCCGCAGGTTTCTTCTTGCCTTCCATCTGCGCCAGGCTTTGCTTCAGCGCGGCCATGAGATCCACCACCGGAGCGAGTTTCTTCGGCTTCTCGACCGCGGCGACTTCTCCGCCCTCGAGCTTGGCCTCGATCAGCTTCTTCAGATTCTCCTGAAAATCATCTTTGTACTTTTCCGGATCCCACTCCGCCGCGAGCGCTTCAATCAACTGATGCGCAACTTTCACCTCGGCCTCTTTCAACTCGACGTCCGGCGCGCCGAATCCTTCCACCTTGCGCACTTCGTCGGAATAATACATCGTGTGCAGCATCAGTCCGCCCTCGGAAGGCCGCAAGAAACAGCTGTACTCGCGGTTATGCATGGTCACTTTTGCGATCGCGACGTACTCGCTTTCTTCCAGCGCCTTGGTGAGCAACGCATACGGCCGGCGGCCCGCTTCCTCCGGCATCATGTAATACGAAGATTCGAAGTACACCGGGTCGACTTCGCTTTCTTTGACAAATTCGAGGATTTCCATGGTCTTCGCAGTCGTCGGCTCGATCTTTTTGATCTCTTCCGGCTCGACGACAATGTATTCGTCCTTGCGGAACTCGTAGCCCTTCACAATGTCGTTGCGGTCGACCACGATTCCCTCAGCCTGGCAGACATATTGCTGCTTCAGCCGCGACTTGTCCGGACGATGCAGCATATTGAAGGAAATGCCCTGGCTGCGCGCGCCCGAAAATAGCCGTACGGGCATCGAGATCAAACCAAACGTTAAGTGACCGCTCCAGACAGAAGATGGCATATCTGACCTGCCCCAGAAATGGTGCAATTGCGACGCACCGAGAGTTTAGCGTAATTGAGATGCCATCCGCACTCGCATGTTCGCGGCAGAACCCAAAAACCAATCACCACGGAGTGGGGACGCAGCATATTAGACCCAAGGTGTGGTAGTTGCAAGCGTGAGTCGTGATCAATGTATTGGACGCCGCAGGAACGCGCCATCTTCGATTTTGGCCGGGACGGCCCGAGGCCGCCCCTTGCGGGTTAAGATCAGCGATTACATTGTCAGGACGGCACGGAACCGTGCCTTGCCTTGGGCCACGCGATCGTAGGCCCTCGGTGCCTCTGCCAAGGGGTAAGTCTCGACCATCGTTTTGACTTTTCCCTGCGCCACGAAATCAAGCGCTTCGTAGAGATATTGCGGGCCGTTTTGCTGGCTACCAATGATTCGAATGCGCTTTGAGAGGAGATCGATCAGCGAGACCGAAATCGGCTCCGCGTCGGCCCCCATGGTGACGAGCCGGCCGTCGGGCCGTAATCCCTGTATGCTGTCGACCATCGCCTTGGTCGAATTTGAAGTACTAAGGATCACATCTGCGCCTCCCGCTGCCGCAAGGCCCTTCCCGTCGCGTACAACTTCATCGGCACCAAGATCTCGGATCATTTTGTCTTTATCGG
>JASHRE010000514.1 GCA_030037515.1 Candidatus Sulfotelmatobacter sp. | reverse complement strand
ACGATTCCATGCCGAAGGCTTTCACAATCCGATTGCCGGTGATGGTCTCGTGCAGGATGTTCTGCACGTCAGCCAGTTGATCTTGTCCTTTCCGCGTGGTCGTCCGCACGCGGCGCCCGATGCGCACAGCCGAGAAGATGATGACGGGAACGAACAATACGAGCACCCAGGCCAGCTTGCCCCCAAGAACTATGACGAGGCCGGCGGTGAACAGGAAGGTAAAGAACTGCTGCAAAAACTCAGAGAGTACATTGGACATCGCGAACTGCACACGTTCGATGTCGTTAATGATCGTAGAGATCAGCACTCCCGTTGTGTGCTTCTGGAAGAAGGCTACCGATCGGCGCAGAACCGAATTGTAAAGATCGTTGCGCAGATTCGTGATCATGCCGAAGCCGGCATGATTCACGAGGTAGGTCCCGGTGTAATCAAAGATTCCCTTCAGAATGGTCGAAGCAACGAGAGCGTAAGCGACGATGGTCCAGGCGTCGTGAAAGTGCGAGGGAACCAGGGATTGCAAGTAGATGGGATAATTGATCTTTGGGATGGTAAATAGAAGAATGTGGTCGGAACCGGAGGCCGGATTCAGCACGCGGTCAAATACCGGTTTCAGCAGCATCAGGCGAAACGCCTCGAGAAATCCGACGGCGGCGAGCAGGAACACTCCCGGCAGCAGCTGCAGCAGGAAGGGAAAGATGTAGCGGACGAGGCGTATCAGCTGCCGCATTGATTCCTCGCGCCGAGCAAATGGCCGTCGCTTTGCTGCGTTACGGTGAACATGAGGTGCAAGACTTTATTTTACCGGAGTTGGCGGCACCGAACGCCCTCTGTTAGCGGCGAGTCCTAGGCCCAAAAAGCATCCTCCGATCGAGACCAGTTCCTTCCTTCTAGCGCGGACTATCGCGGTGCAGAACCTTCACGCGGTACCCGCCGCGGCGAAGGCGACGCCCGACCTCCTCAGCGATCATCACCGACCGATGCTGGCCTCCGGTGCAGCCGAATGCAATGGTCAGATAGCTTTTCCCCTCGTGAATGTAGTGGGGTAACAGGTACACAAGAAGGTCAGAGATGCGTGAGATGAATTCCTGCGTCTGAGGGAACGAACGGATGTATTTCGCGACCTGCGGGTTCCTGCCCGTAAGCCCGCGAAATTCGGGAACAAAGTGCGGGTTTGGCAGAAAGCGCACATCGAAAACGAGATCAGAATCCTCGGGCACGCCCTGGCGAAACCCGAAGCTGACGCAGGAAACCAGGATCGTCTTCTCGGGCGATTTCTCGTGAAAGCGTTCGTTGATGTGGGCGCGAAGTTCGTGGACGTTGAACTTCGACGTGTCAATGACGAAATCGGCCAGTCGGCGGATCGAGCCGAGGTGACGGCGTTCGGCTTTCAGCGCCGCCTTGACGGGAGCGTCGGCGCCAAGAGGATGTGGGCGGCGCGTTTCGCTGAAGCGGCGCAGCAGAACCGAATCAGTGGCCTCAAGAAATACAACCTTGGTCGGGATCATGCGCCGGATCGATTTCAGGATCGCCGGCAGCTTATCGAGTCTCGAGCCTTCGCGCACGTCCACCACCAATGCCGTACGGCGAATCTCGCTCGACTGCATGGCGAGTTCGGCGAATTCCGGGATAAGTTGAACTGGCAAGTTGTCGACGCAGTAATAGCCCAGGTCTTCAAAGGCCTTCAGGACCGAAGCCTTCCCTGAACCGCTCATGCCCGTGATGATGACGAGCTCCGGTGAATGGGCTCCGTCGCCCGAGGATTTGCGGGAGCGCCCTGCCGGGCGCCGGCCGTTCCGGCTTTCACTCTGCTGGAACTTCATCAATGGGATAGTAGCATCGCAGACACCGTGCCCGCTTTGGCAAGTCAGATACGGGCCCGACCGACATGCGAGGAAATGCGAAATCGCGATTGTCTCCGAGCGCTGCGCGCGCGTAATCTATGGCGTCATGAAAAAGTTCGAAGAGCTGACGGAACGGGAAATACTGGCTTTAGCGATCGGGCTGGAAGAAGAAGACGAACGCGTCTATGCAGATTTTGCCGAAGGCTTCCGGCAGGATTATCCCGCGACCGCGGCGCTGTTCGAGGGCATGCGCGAAGAAGAGTCGGAACATCGCCGGAAGTTGATCGAGCTCTATCGTCAGAAATTCGGCGAGCACATTCCTTTGATCCGGCGACAGGACGTACGCGGATTCGTCGACCGTCCGCCACTGTGGTTGATGCGCCCGCTGCGTCTTGATGCTGTCCGCAAAGAAGCCAGCGCCATGGAGGTGGAAACACGCCGATTCTACGAGAAATCGGCCGCCCGCACGCAGGATGCGAGCATCCGGCAATTACTCGATGATCTGGCCAGCGAAGAGCGCTATCACGAAGTGCGGGCTCAGGAACTCGACAAAGAAAAACTGCCCGAGAATGTGAAGGCCGACGAGGAAGCGGCGCAGCGGCGGCTTTTCGTTTTGCAGATCGTGCAGCCTGGGCTAGCGGGATTGATGGACGGTTCGGTTTCGACTCTGGCGCCAGTTTTTGCCGCAGCATTGGCTACCCAGAAAAGCTGGGACGCATTTCTCGTCGGTCTCGCCGCTTCGGCGGGAGCCGGCATCAGCATGGGATTCGCCGAAGCATTATCGGATGACGGCAGTCTGACTGGTCGCGGCCATCCCTGGCTTCGCGGGCTGATTTGTGGCGCGATGACGACGTTGGGAGGGATTGGTCACACACTGCCCTTTTTGATTCCCGATTTCCGTGCCGCCCTATGGGCTGCCGGTGCCGTGGTCCTGGCCGAACTGGGTGCGATTACATGGATTCGCCGCCGCTACATGGATACTCCATGGGTCACGGCAGCATTGCAAGTCGGCCTGGGCGGGGTGCTGGTATTCATCACGGGCGTGCTGATTGGAAGCTCGTAGCGCTGCGCACGTCAGATTTCAGAACAGGCTTCGGGTTTGAGATTTGCGGGCCGCAACCCAAGGCGGGCCGGTCGAGCCGCACTCGCCGTCGTAATCAACAATCCGAAATCGACAGTCTGAATCGTTTCATGGTTGCGTATCCAGCGGGTGGGTGCTCTTTTCGTAGAATTCGATCTGCAATTTGAGGCTGACGTCGTCGGCTTTCACTTCACGAATGGCCTTCACCAGCGACTCGACCCACCAGTTCATCTGATATTCGCCGAGTTCCTTCGTGGCGGCTGAACCATCTCCGGAATAGTGGTTCGGGAAACGCGTGTACCACCAGATTCCGGTGTAGATGTTTTCGGGGATCTTCTGGCGGTTCTGATCCGCGCCGGATTCGTTGTTGGCACGATCCATGTGCACGAGGTCTGGCCGTGAAACCAACATCTTCGAAGTTTCGCTTTCACCGGCGTGCATGTCGATCTTGGTTTTCTTCGACGGGCCGCCGTGATCGGGCGTGCGTTCGTCAAAAACATAGACCACGTAGTCATGCGGCTTATCGAGTTGCGTCTGCGCGAAATAGGGCAAAAGGTGCTCGTTGCCGCCATGGCCGTTGACGATGATGACCTTCTTGCATCCGTTGCGTGCCATCTCGTCGGTTGTTTCCTGTAACAGGGCAAGCTGCAGGCCGCGGCTGTAGGCGATCGTTCCGGGCTCGTGGCGCGCTTCCGCAATCTGGCCGAAATAATATTCGGGGAAAACGATCGCGTACTCTTGCTCGGCGGCGTGCAGCGCGGCGTAGCGCGCGTCGATCAGATCGGTGCCGATTGGAAGATGCGGACCGTGCTTCTCAAGAATGCCGAAGGGGAGCAAACAGGTTCCCTGGGAGAGATGAATGCCTTCGCGAAAATCAGAGGCGGTGAGTTCTTCCCAGTGAGCGGAGAGCTTTGCAGTCGAAGATGCACTCTGTGCATGAGCAGGCACCAGGTTTGACACGAGACCGCCGAGTAGCGCCAGAACAAGAAAACTGCGAGCCATCATGGCCGGAACTCCGCGCGCATTTTAGCACAGAGGCCAGCTATTAAAACGTGTGAGTGGCCGAGTTATTCGCAAAGAAGACGTACACGCGTCTGGTCTTTCCAAAAAGCCAAACTCCCCACCCTGTCGCAAAGGACGCGACAAGGGCGGGGGCACCTGCGGTTCCAAATTTTTCCTCTCCCGACTCTAAGGAACCTCGATCAGCTGCATTTTGCCGTCGCGGGCGCGGTGCAAGACCATGACTTTGCCTTTGGGATCGCGGAACACAAAGACATCGCGATCTTTGAAGTGAGCCTCTTTGATGGCTTCTTCGAGCGTCATGGGGCGCATCGCCACCGATTCGTCAGAGCGAACCAGATGCACTTCGGTCGTTTTGGCGACAGCTGGGTATTTGTGCACGACGACGGGAACAGCGGTCTTCTCCGTCAGCCCGACGGCGGTGCGTACTTCTTCGTGCGTGGAGTGGCCGTTCCACTTCTGTTTTTCTTCAGTCTTGCGGGCGGTGCGCTTCTTCAGTTCCCACCGTGCTTTGTACTTCATCGCCTGCTTTTCGAGGTGCTCAATGGCCTCGTTGACTGCCATGGTCATATCTCTGGCTTGAGCGAGTCCGACCAGCGGGCCGTTGCGGGGGCTGATGGTGATTTCGGCTTTATGGCGATGTTTTTCAACGGCAAGAATGACTTTGGTTTCGAATCGATCTCCGAGAATTTTGCGGATTTTGGCGAGTCCGGTTTCAACCTCCTTGCGAATGGCGGGGGTAACTTCGTAGTGCCTTCCGGTGTATTCCACGTTCATGAGCGCCCCTCCTAGATACGTTCGTTGAGTTCAATTGGGCACTGCATTTCACTCATTGGTCGTAGGTCGCTGGCTCCTAACCCCGGAGATAAACACGAGATTGGCCTGACGATCAGCGACCACGGCGAACTGATGACGGTTTATTTCTTGACTCGGCGTTGGTGCGTGCTGGGAATGCGCATATCTTCGCGGTATTTGGCGACCGTGCGGCGGGTCACCTGAATCCCCTGCGATTGCAGGATGCGAGTGATCTGCTCGTCGGTCAACGGGCGGCTGGGATCTTCTTCGTCGATGAGCTTTTTGACGCGGCGCTTCAGGATGAGCAACGAAGTGTTGCCTCCCTCGGGGCCCTGCACGCTCTCGCTGAAGAAATATCGCAGCTCGAATAC
>JASHRE010000054.1 GCA_030037515.1 Candidatus Sulfotelmatobacter sp. | reverse complement strand
TCAGGTTCGTCTCGATCCCAACAAACTCGTCGCCTACGGTCTGAGCCTGTCGCAAATCGAGCAGCAGCTGACCAACAGCAATGCGAACGCCGGGGGAAGTTTTATTCAGGCGGGACTGCAGCAGATCAACGTCCGCGAAGTCGGATTGGTCGATCACATTCACGACATTGAGCAGACCGTTGTTTTCGCAAAAAATGGCACGCCGCTCCGGATCAAAGATATTGCCCTTGTCGAACAAGGGCCGAAAATTCGCCTGGGCCAGTTCGCCCGCGCATTTCATCGCGAAGATGGAAAGATCGTCGACAACGACGACGTAGTCTCGGGCATCGTTCTGCTACGCAAAGGGGCGCCGGCCGATCCGGCGCTTCGTGCGCTGCACAAGAAAATCGACGAAATGAACGATCATATCCTTCCGCCCGGGGTGAAGATCGTCCCCTTTATCGATCGCAGTGACCTGGTCCGCTTCACAACCGATACGGTTCTACACAACTTGGGTGAAGGAATGATTCTGGTTACGATCATTCTTTTCATCTTCCTGGGTAACGTTCGGGGCGCTTTGATCGTCGCGGCTACGATTCCTTTCTCGTTGCTGTTTGCTTCGATTTGTCTTGATCTGAAGCAAGTCCCTGCGAACCTGCTTTCCTTGGGTGCGCTCGATTTTGGCATGGTCGTCGATGGCGCTGTGGTGATGATCGAAAACATCGTGCGCCATATGAATTTCCCCAACGGCACGAGGACGCCAACCGAAAAGATCGCCGATGCTTCGCATGAAGTCCAGCGTCCCGTATTCTATGCCATCGCGATCATCATCACTGCCTATCTGCCCATCTTTACTCTGCAGCGCGTGGAGGGTCGACTGTTCCATCCCATGGCGTGGACGGTCGCCTTTGCTCTGCTCGGCGCCCTCATTTTTTCGATCGTGATTGCCCCCGTGCTGGCCAGCTTCGCCTTTGCCCACGGAGCCAGAGAGTGGCACAACCCGCTGATGACATTCCTGACCGCGCGATACAGCCGAGCCGTGCGCTGGGCCATTCGACGGCGCGAACTGACGGTGGGGGTGGGAGTGGTCAGCCTTTTCGTGGCAATTTATTTGGCCTTCGGGAACGCGATCGGCTCCGAATTCCTGCCGCATCTGGACGAAGGCGCACTGTGGGTTCGGGGTACTCTCGCTCCCAGTACCGGACCCGATGAGGGCATCCGAGTCGCAAACGAAGCGCGAATTATTCTGTGTTCATTCCCCGAGGTCCCGCAGTGCACCAGCCAGGTTGGGCGCCCCGACGACGGAACCGACACGACCGGCTTTTTCAATACGGAATATTTCGTCGATCTGAAACCAAAGAATCAGTGGAGGCCGGTCTTTCACCAGAACACCGACGAACTGATTGCCGCCATGCAGCGCGAGCTCGACAAAATTCCCGGCGTCGTCTGGGGTTTCTCTCAGCCCATCGAAGACAACATGGAAGAAGCCGTCAGTGGCGTCAAAGGCGAACTTGCCACGAAAGTTTACGGCGATGACCTGCGCACGCTCGAAGACAAAGCCGATCAGATCGTCAGCATCATGCGTGGCGTGAAAGGCATTCAAGATCTTGGCGTATTTCGTGTGCTCGGCCAGCCGAACTTGAACGTCACCGTAAACCGTCAAGCCGCTGCCCGTTACCAGATCAACATATCCGATGTGGAGGATGCGATTCAGACCGCGGTCGGCGGCAACGCACTGACGCAGGTTCTTCGCGGCGAGGCGCGCTACGACTTGACACTCCGTTATCTGCCGCTGTATCGCGACACAAGGGAAGCGATCGAAAAGATTCGTTTGCTGTCGCCAACGGGCGAGCGTGTTTCTCTGGCACAGCTCTGTAATATCGATACGATCGATGGCGGGTCAGAAATTTATCGCGAGGGCAATCAGCGCTACGTTGCCATCAAATATAGCGTTCGCGGCCGCGACCTGGGCAGCACGGTCGAAGAAGCGATACAGAAAGTCAGGGACCAGGTGAAGCTGCCGATCGGATATCACATCGACTGGGAGGGTGAATACCAGAGCAAAAAGCGAGCCGATGAGCGGTTGCTCGTCGTCTTGCCAATCACCATCGCGATCATTTTCATCATCCTTTACACGATGTTCCGCTCGTTCAAGTGGGCGCTGCTGATTCTGGCCAACGTCGCCATGGCACGCGTCGGAGGTCTGCTCGCTCTTCTCGTTACCGGCACCAACTTCAGCGTTTCCTCAGGCGTCGGCTTTCTCGCCCTGTTTGGCGTGTCGGTACAAACCGGGGTCATCATGCTGGAGTATATCAACCAGTTGCGCGCACGCCGTTATTCCATCGAGGACGCTGCCGTTGAAGGAGCAGTCTTGCGGTTGCGTCCCATTATGATGACGATGCTCGTTGCAACCCTGGGACTCTTGCCGGCAGCTTTGTCGCACGCGATCGGCTCCGACTCGCAGCGCCCGTTCGCGATCGTTATTGTCGGTGGATTGATTTCCGACCTCGTCATGAGTATTTTCCTGTTACCTACTCTGTACGTTTGGATCGCGGGTGAACGCGACGTGCTTCCTCCTGCGGAACCGGGATTCTCCGAAGGCGAGCACATCGACTAAGCTTGCGGTGCCGTAAAGAACACGCCGGGCGGAGACCTGAATCTCTGTCCTGAAGATGCAAGTTCAAAATCTTGCCTGTCCACCAGCCCTGTGCGCCTGCATTTTTTCTCCCAATCCTTCCGCTCAAGACACAAGAAATATGCTTAGATATTTGCTATGAGATATTGCCGCTTCCAACTCAACGGCGAAGCCCACTATGGATTGGTCGAATCGGTCGCAGGCCGCGACGCAATCGTGCGCCTTCTGCTCACCCCTCCAGAACAAGCCGATGGCGACATGGAAAGCCTGCGCACCGGCCGCATCGACGCGATCCCGCTGGAGCAGGCCACGCTCCTGCCGCCGGTACGGCCATCGAAGATCGTTTGCATTGGACGCAACTATCGCGAACATGCCGCCGAACTCGGGAATGAGGTTCCGAAAGAGCCCCTCATTTTTCTCAAACCTACGTCGGCCTTGTTGTCGCCCGGCGGAATCGTGCGCCGACCGAAAATCTCGGAGCGGGTCGACTACGAAGGCGAACTGGGCGTTGTGATCGGCAAGACCTGCTATCAGCCTGCATCTGACGCAGACATTCGGCAATATATCCTCGGCTATACCTGCGTGAATGAGGTCACGGCTCGCGACCTGCAGCAAAAAGACGGCCAATGGAGCCGCGCCAAGGGATTCGATACGTTCTGTCCCGTGGGTCCGCTGGTCACCGATGAGATCGATCCTTGGGTCGGAATCAGCGTCGAAACCCGAGTCAATGGCGAAGTTCGGCAGAACGGAAATACGCGAGATTTGATTTTTCCCCTGGACGTCGTGATCCGCTACATCGCGCAGGCAATGACTCTGTTCCCCGGAGATCTCATTCCTAGCGGAACACCTTCGGGCGTTGGGCCGATCGCCGCCGGTGATACGGTCGAAGTCACGGTACAAGGCATCGGCACACTGAAGAACAGCGTCGTGAACGAGTACTGAAGCATGCGCTCCGGTAAATTGGGAGTTGAAGGCTTCTATCCTGTCGAGATGCAGCACGCGATGGATCCTCTTCGAACGGGCCTTGCGTGTTGAAGATCATGACTCCAGTCGTTGCGAGATCACGTCGATTGTGACCACCACATGACCAAATGCTGAAATATCCGGGCGCGGATAGAGCGAACCCCAGAGTAGAGACCAGAAAGATGTCTGTTCCTTCCAACAGATTCGCCCACGTGTGTTGCACCGCAAAACCATTTCCGTCCTTATACGGAGGACGGCCAACTTGCTTCAGTTCTTGAACAGCCCGAGAATTGCCTTCACGCGATGCCCGATCCAAAACCGCTGCGTATGCGACCCCCGCGGTTTGTCCAAACTCGGCGGCAACCTGACCGGTTCCAGCGAACGCGTGGAAAAGCTCGGATCTCGCTTTCACCATGAAAAAATCCGAAGATCGAGCCCCAGGAATGCCCGACGAGGACGATTTTGTCCTGATGCAGCTTATTCTTCAACAGTTCCGAAAGCTCAATACCGCCTCGGACCATTCGGTCCGGTGTAATAGTGGACGCCGAGCCAGTTCCGTTTCGTCTGAACGTTCTGCCCGCACCGCGCTGGTCCCATAGCACAACGGTGAAATATTTGAAGCCAGCTGCGAAACGCCGCGTATCCCCAGGGAACGGTGGCATCGCCGGGTCCGCCATGCAGAAACAGGAGCACCGGATTGTTACGGTCCTCGCCTCGAATCGTCATCCATTGCTCGATTCCACCAACCTCGACGCAGGTGGCTTCATCGATTCCGTTCGGAGTGCTAATTGAGTAGGTCTGCGCGTTGCGGGTGCGCAGCAACGTCCAACTCTCTAACTCCCCGAATCGGCGGCTTCGGATTGCTCTGCCGGTGGTTCCCCGGACGTAGCCGAGCGTTCCGCCGCAAAGGAACACGATCGCGAAGATGGAGATGCCGAATACCGCTACGGACTAGTTCCAGAGTGCTGTGGCCCTGGTGCTGAACAAGATCATGGTGCCGTCGCGAAGCGGGCTGGGTCACACACACAGTAGACGTCCAAAATGAAGTTGGTTAGAGACCACAAGTGCCGAGACGGCCGCTCGCCCCTGAAATCGCAGTTGCTTCCGGCCTTTCAGCCTGCGCTGTGTCTTCGGAACGAACCAAACGCTGTAAGGAACGGTTGAGGTGATTCAGTTACTGCAGGTGGAACCGTTCCCGCATCAGCCGCTGCAGGCGTGGCTTGTAGAGAAGATCGTAAGCAAGCTCTTTGTCGGGGAACATGGCCAAAGCGGCGCGTTTCGCGCCTGCGGCTAACTCGGAAGCTTCTTCCACGGTCAAATTCGGATCCTGGCTGATTACCGACATGACCATGCTGATCATCACTTGCAGGCGGCGGATCTTGCGCGCTTCTTCCTCGCGCTCATCTTGCGTCAATGCAAAAACCTGCTCCCGCCCGGCCTGCTGAGGAAAATTCATGATCTGGAGTCCCCTCTTTATATCTGTCAGCTTGGATGATGCGATCCCGGTGCGCGTTGCGCAATGGTTACCGCATTGTGCCTCAACCGCGTGCGAAAGCAACTACCCAAAGGTGCTGCTTCCGATACGCGAACCCCCTCGGGTGCAGAAGAGGGCCGGAAGAAAGAGATGATTTGGTGGTGGGCTGCTGCCAGTTTCCCGCATTTTTTTGGGGGGATGACAACCGCAATCAGGCCAACGGAGCAACTCAAAGCCACGTCCGGGCCTTGTACGCCCGATATTCGTCCCCGAACTTGGCGGCAAGCACCCGCTCTTCCTTCCCCGCGCGGTAAATCTGCAATGGAATGAGCGCCGCCAGCAGCCAGAGAAATTTCGGCACACGGAAGAACAAAAATACCCCCGCGATAGTCAAGCCCCCGAAAACATAGATCGGGTTCCGAATCCGCGAATACAGACCGTGGGTGACGAGTGCCTGCGCCTTGGCACCGACCGAAAACGATCCGCCAAGCTGGATTCGCGCCAAGATCAGGAGCGCGAACGACGGCAGCCCGATTACCGCGCCCGCGATTCGCATCGGCGTCCAGGGCTGGCCCCAGACTTGCACCACGCCCCAGGCGAGCACCGCGATCGCCACCGCCAGCGTAGTCAGATTCGTCTTCATGCAGTGCCACTATATGCTCATCGGGGCCTTGGCTCAAAGTAGCCCACTCCCCATGATTTCTGTCTTCGCGCTCGTTCCGAAAACCAGAGTAAAATCGTAGTTTCTGGAGCGCGGCGCGAGCGCGATTCAGAGTGGGGGACTCAGATGGCAGATCCAGCCCGTGACGGCAACCGGCTTCAGCCGAATCCTAACGAGAAGCTGACGAAGATATTTGATTCGGAGAATGAGTCCGAAGCTCTGGTGGTGAAAGGCCTGCTCGATTCGGCCGGGATCGATAGCGATCTAACGTCAGCCTCGATGATTCAGGACATGTTCCCGGGTCTCGGCGGGATGATCATACTGGTTCGCCAGGAAGACGCGGACGAAGCGCGGCGTGTGATTTCCGAATACAGGCGCTCCTCACCGGATGACGACGAGACCGCCGAATTTGAGATCACTGCCGAGCCGCCACCGAAGCGGTAACGGAACGCTCATCCAGACCGAAACTCCCTGTCCCGTCCAGATCGGTGCGGTGCACGCGAAGGCCAGCGTCGGACAACCGCCCCGGTGCCTCCATCCTCAGCAGGTGAAACGAATTTCAGGTTCCCGGCCCAAATGACGGTCCACTGCGAATCGGCTGACCCATCAATTCTTCAGTTGCGGCGTTGTTGCTGCCGTGCTGCCTGACCTTCAGAAGATTCGGGCGCGGGTGATGGAGGACTGCAATGCCCGCTCGCCGGTCTAATTACTGCTTCGCGCTGGAGCACAAACACGCTCTCGATGTGATAGGTCTGCGGGAACATATCGACCAGGTGCGCCTGCGCGACACGCCAGCCCGCGGCGAACAAAATTTTGAGATCGCGCGCCAGCGTCGCCGGATCGCACGACGCGTAAACGATCTGCGGTGCGCCCAGCTTCGCCAGCTGGCGCGCCACAGTTTCTCCCAGGCCAGTCCGAGGCGGATCCACCACCGCAAGGTCGGGCTTATGAAATGTATGAGGGAGGCCGCTGCCCTTCCCGATCCGCTCCGAATTGTGAAGACGAGCCAGGTATTGCTCCGTTGTGGCCTGGACTGCCTCTCCTTTCGGGGCCAGATTGTAGGAAAGGTCCCCTGTGGAAGTCTGTGACAACTCGACAGAAACGATGTGACGAAAATCACCCGCCAGCGCTGTGGAAAACAGCCCCACGCCGGCGTACAGGTCCAACCCCAACTCGCCGGACCAGCCCTGAGTTACGATGCGGACCAATTCATCGATCAGATGCCTGTTGGTTTGGAAGAACGAACCGGCGCTCACGCGAAACCCACCGCGCTCCGTTTCATACAGCAAGAACTCTTGGCCAACAGCCACCAGCTTTTCCGCAGAAAGTTTCCCGGGCAATCTCTGGCGGAACGCGACCACCCCGACGATCTCAGACAACGCTGCCTGCAAGTCTTCGGCAAACCTCCGGACCGCTCCCCGTCGCGCAGTGCCCGAGCAACTGAGTTCGGCCAGCACTTTCGAATCATCCGCATTGGCGAACAATTCGAGTTCCGTCACTCCATCCGGCACTTTTCCGGCTCGTCCCACCCGCCAAATCTCGGCGATTGCACGATTGATCAAAGGAGAACTGATCGGGCATTCTTCGACGGCCAACACCTCCTGCGAGTCTTGCCGGAAGTATCCGCAGACGAACTGTGGCTGGGTTCGGACCTGAAACCGAGACCGATTGCGATAATTCCATGGCGGGGATGCGTGCCGTTCAACCGGACAATCGAGTTCCAGTTTCGCCGTCCGCCGCAGCGTTTCGCGCAGAATCGCTTCCTTGATCTCGAGTTGATGTTCGTAGCTGGCATGCTGGTAATGGCAGCCTCCGCAGCGCGTGAAATAGGGACATCGCGGGTGGATGCGATGCGGCGAGGGTTCAAGAACGCGATCTGCGACTGCCCGCGCAAACCCGGGCTTCTGCTCTGTTAGATGCACCTCGGCCTTCTCGCCCTCCAACACGAAAGGAACGAGAACGGCCTTGCCGCGACCCTGCTTCTCAAAGGGAGGTTCTGGGGCGGGAAGACGTGTCAGGCCATCGCCACCATAGATCAGCTTTTCTATCGTGAGGAGCAAGAGCCGATTCTAAATCAGGCAATCAGAGTGCAAGCCCAGCCGAGGCGCCCGAGGCCCACGCCCATTGGAAGTTGAACCCGCCAAGATGGCCCGTCACATCCACAACCTCGCCTATAAAATATAGTCCTGGAACTTTGCCGCACTCCATGGTCTTGGCAGAAAGCTCGTCCGTGTCGACGCCGCCTGCAGTGACTTCGGCCTTCTCATATCCCTCCGTTCCTACGGGGGTAATGGTCCAGGAATGAACTTGGCTTTCGAATTCAGCGAGGGCGGTATTGGTCCATGAAATTGGCGTGTGCCGATCGAGCCAGCGATCTGCAAGACGGTTGGCCAGCACTTTGCGCAACTCCGTCCGCAGAATCGACACGTGCCGCGGAATCTTTGCGTCGCGGAAGGCGGAAGTGATCTCGCAGTCCGGCGCCAGGTCGATCACCACCGGCTTGCTGTCCCTCCAATACGAAGAAATTTGCAAGATCGCCGGCCCGCTCAGGCCACGGTGGGTAATGAGCATTCTTTCGCGGAACTGCCGTCCGTCGCACGAAACCATTACATCGGCCGAAACTCCTGTCAAACCGCAGTAGCGACCGCGATCCTCTGTCGAAAGTACAAGAGGCACGAGCCCTGGCCACGGATCGCGAATTCTGATCCGGAATTGGCGGGCCAAGTCATAGCCGAAGGAAGTCGCGCCGATCTTCGGAATTGAGAGTCCGCCGGTCGCGACCACCAGCACAGGCGCGCGAAATTGGCTCCCCTCCGCGCGCACCACAAATCCGCTCGTGCGGACAACTTCGTCAATCTGGGTCGACAGAAACATGCTGACTCCAGCAGCCCGGCACTCTTCTTCCAGCATGTTCACGATGTCGCGCGCGGAGCCATCGCAAAAAAGTTGACCCAGCTTCTTTTCGTGAAATGGGATCTGATGCTTCCCCACCAGAGCGATGAAATCCTGCGGTGTGTAGCGCGCCAACGCAGATTTCGGAAAATGCGGATTCGAACAGATAAAATTTTCCGGAGAGCAGTAGATATTCGTGAAGTTGCATCGGCCGCCACCCGAAATCAAAATCTTCTTGCCCGCTTTTTCCGCGCGCTCCAGCACGGCAACGCGTTTGCCGCGCTTCCCCGCTTCGATCGCGCACATCAGACCCGCTGCGCCGCCGCCGAGTATGAGTGCATCGAATTTGTGGATCACGGGGCGGTCACATGTAAAAAAGACTGAGTCGCGGCAGCCTGTATTTTTCCAGCAGGCGCTTGTGGACGTATTGCTTCTGCAGTTGGTCGATTTGCGCTGCCGACATTTTCCGCCGATATGGAATCAGGTCGCGATCCGCTTCTGCACGGACTGCCACAATCTCGTCATCAGAAGTGGAAGCCAGCAGTGCGGCAAAGAGTTTTTCTTCCATGACGGTGAGGAGCCGTTCCAGATCTTCGAGCCGCAGCACAGATTTTGTTTCAGTATCCGCGGCAAGTTCGCGCAAACTCTTCGCCGCCTGCCGCGCGACAGCCCGGATTGTATTCTCTGGAGATTCGGCGGCTTCGAGCAGATCTGCATTACTGCGCAAATAGACGGCAATCGTCTCCGGCTCAAAGCCTTGTGTCGCGGCAGATTTCTTGTCTGGCTCGCCCGTACTGCCCACTGCGGCTTCTTTCATGTCTTCTGCCGCCGCCAAAACCTCTTGCGCGCAAAATCCCAATCCGTTCACCCTCCGAGTTTTCGATGGCCTGCGCTCATAGTGCTCGAAGGTAATGTCGATTCCTCGCAGCACCGCCTGCAAGGGAATTCCCGCCTCCTTCCAGGTTTCGATCAGAACCCAATCGAGCGGAGAGAGGCGCAGGACGCCTCCCCAACGCCTCTGGAAATGCTCTTCAATTTCCGTGAAGTAGTTGAAATAATTTTCCACAGTGGATCAGCGTGTTGGCCGTGGCGCAGGAACCGAGCCCGTGTTGCGGCCATTGTCCCGCTGTCGTTGAGAGGCCCCCGGCTCTGATTTCTTGCGCGCGGGGTCGGCGCCGGCGTTCCCCGAAGTTCTCGTTCCAGGTTCGCGGCGCGCATTCCGCTCCCAGATAATCCGCAAGCCTTCCAGAGTCAGGAAATCGTCGACGTGCTTGATGTATTTCGATCCGGTGCCGATCATCGGGCCCAGGCCGCCGGTCGCGACCACGCGCGTTTCAGCGCCCAACTCAGCCAGAAGCAGTTCCAGAATGCCGTCGACCAGACCGAGATATCCGTAATAGAGACCGGATTGCAGGCTCCCGACGGTATTCGTTCCAATCACTCGCGTCGGCTTGCGAATTTCTACCCGCGGTAGGCGGGCAGTTCGTTCAAACAGTGCGTCGGCCGAAATGCCAATCCCGGGACAAATCACGCCTCCCAGATACTCGCCCTTCTTCGAAACACAGTCAAAGGTAGTCGCCGTGCCGAAATCGACGATGACACAAGGGCCTCCATACTTTTCATAGGCAGCGACGCCA
Organism: Candidatus Sulfotelmatobacter sp.; assembly: GCA_030037515.1. GTDB lineage: Bacteria > Acidobacteriota > Terriglobia > Terriglobales > Acidobacteriaceae > Sulfotelmatobacter. The sequence goes on along the minus strand of JASHRE010000054.1, from coordinate 169 downwards.
TTCACGATGCGATCTGCGCCGACCTCGGCGGGATTATCGTACTGCACCGGCATGCCAGTCCTGATTCCCGGCTCAATGAACAGAGGACGCAGACTAAAATACCGCTCGCACACCTGACGCAGCACCGGATCGAGCGGCGGCACCACCGAAGAAACCACGATGCCGTGGA
>JASHRE010000513.1 GCA_030037515.1 Candidatus Sulfotelmatobacter sp. | reverse complement strand
AAATCCGGCATCCAGTGCTTTCCCGGCCGGAACCAGTCCGTAAATGTTTGCGCGCTGGCTGGACAACACGTCGCTCAGCACACGGCTGGCGGCATAATCAGCACTGTCCGTTCCGGGCATGCGAAATCCCCTGATGCTGATGATGTAGGGATAATCGCTGGGCAAATTGATGTGTTCGGATTTCACCGGCTGCAGATGAACTTCAGGCCGCGCGGGAATATTTTTCTTCGGAATATCGCCGTACAGCTCTTTGATCTTCGCGATGGCCGCCTCGGGATCCACCTGTCCCGTGATCACCAGAATTGCGTTGTTCGGAGCGTACCAGGTTTCTTCGAACTGCTTCAGCATCGCAGCCGTTGTTTTGTCGAACGACTCGCGCGTGCCCAGCGGATCGTGCTCGTAAGGCGTGCCCGCGAACAAGTCTTTATCTAACTGCACCAGAAATTTGTAGGTCGGATTCGACAGATCGCGTGACACTTCCTGTTCGATGGCGCCTCGCTCCTCGGCCCATTGATCGGCGCTGTCGGCGATGTTGCGCATACAATCCGCGTCGGCATGCAGGGCGATATCCAGGTCTTTGCTTGGAACGGTCTCGAAAAATTGCGTGATGTTCTGCTGCGTGTCGGCATTGTTGTCGCCGCCAAGTTGCGCAAAGATCGCGGCGATCTGATCGGCCGAAAGGTTGGCGCATCCGCGAAATGCCATGTGCTCCTGCGCATGAGCCATCCCTGGAAAGCCGGCGGGGGTTTCATCCCCACCCACAAGGTAGTTCTCTTCGACGGTTACCACCGGCGAGAGCTCGTCGCGCACGATCACGACGCGCAGGCCGTTGTCCAGCGCATAACGTGTGACATTGTGTGAAGCATCCCCGACGTTCGAAGAAATTTTCGAACTCGCGTTTTGGCACCAACCCAGTGCCGCCACACCGATCGAGAGGCACAGCACCCTGGCTGCTGTGGTGAAAGTGCTTGAGATCATGAAAATCGAACCTTTCGCCGCAAAAAACAACGATTCAGCCCCATTATTAGATGCCGGACACCACGCTTTGGTAGCGCTCGACATAAACCGACATGAGGCAGGGTGCGGATCAAGAATACTCAGCAAAACTCCCGCCTCTGAAGAATTGTGCCAATTTGCGCCGCCGTGAAGAATTCTGCATCCTGGCAGCCCTCGCCACCTCGTCAGACAATGACAGGGCCATGGCGGTTCCGCTTTTGGCGTAATTCCGGGGGCGCCCGTGGCCTTCGGTTTTCCGGACTAAGTTGGTTTTCTCGGGCCGATCAAATGCGGTGCTGTCGGAGAATCCGTTGGCGCGAACCGGCCACTAGAAGCTGTCCCCAACGCGTAGGTCCGGACGCTCGTGCGGGCGGGCACCCGTAGCGCGCCCCTTTCGAGCATCAATTTGCGATGCGGGTTCCGGATTTCTGGCAGGCAAGAGTGCCCGCACCACGGTGGCTTACCTCTTCCCACTCATATCGTCCAGCGCCAAATTCAGTTCCAGCACATTCACGCGCGGTTCTCCGAGCAAACCTAATTCGCGTCGCGCGGTATGCTTTTTGACCAGTTCGCCCAGCGCCGCTTCCGAAAGGCCGCGGGCGCGCGCCACGCGTGGAATCTGAAACTCCGCATTCGCCGGCGAAATATCAGGATCCAGTCCGGAAGCCGACATCGTCACCAGATCCACCGGAATGGGCTGGCCGGGATTTTCCTGCTGCAATGTGGCTACGTCACCCTTGACGCGATCGATCAGCTTTTGATTTGTCGGGCCGAGCTGGCTGCCGTTGGAATTGGCCGCGTCATAACCGTTTCCTGCCGCAGAGGGGCGCGGGTGAAAATACTTTGCCTCCGTAAAAGGCTGCGCAATCAGGCGCGACCCGATCGCTTCTCCATCGCGCACGATGATCTGCCCGTTCGCTTTGTCACGAAAAAATACCTGCGCGAGACCCGTAATCACCAAGGGATAGATCAGGCCGAGCAGGATGGTCATCACGATCGTCATCAGAATTGCTGTAGTCAGGTTCTTCTTCATAAAATTTCTCAGGCCAGCCTCACCGCGGTGATTATCATGTCGATCAGCTTGATGCCCACAAACGGAGCGATCAGCCCGCCCACTCCGTAGATGAACAGATTCCGACGTAGCAGCGCCTCGGCATTCATTGCGCGATATTTCACGCCCCGTAGCGCTAGCGGAATCAGCGCGATGATGATCAGTGCGTTGAAAATCACGGCCGAAAGCACCGCCGACTCAGGGGTCTTCAGGCGCATGATGTTGAGCGCGTTCAGCACAGGGAACGTTCCGGCGAACATCGCGGGAATGATGGCGAAATATTTCGCCACGTCGTTGGCGATGGAAAACGTCGTAAGCGCGCCGCGTGTCATCAGCAACTGTTTGCCGATTTCGACAACTTCGATCAGCTTCGTGGGATTCGAATCGAGGTCGACCATGTTTCCGGCTTCTTTCGCTGCCTGCGTGCCGGTATTCATGGCCACGCCCACGTCGGCCTGCGCCAGCGCGGGAGCATCGTTCGTGCCATCGCCGGTCATAGCCACAAGTTTTCCGCCAGCCTGTTCGCTGCGAATCAGTTTCAGCTTGTCTTCGGGCGTGGCTTGTGCCAGAAAATCGTCAACGCCCGCTTCGCGCGCGATCGCGGCCGCGGTCAGGGGGTTGTCGCCAGTGATCATCACTGTGCGGATTCCCATCTCGCGCAATTGCGCGAAGCGATCACGAATGCCGCCCTTCACCACGTCTTTAAGGTGGATGACTCCGACCGGTCGGCGATTTTCCGCAACGACCAGCGGTGTTCCGCCCGAGGACGCAATTTTCTCCACCACAGCCCGCACTTCCGGCGGCATCACACCGTTGCCATTCTGTTCCACGTATCGGGTAATTGCGTCCGCTGCGCCCTTGCGGATCTCGCGCCCATCGAGGTTCACTCCCGACATGCGCGTCTGCGCCGAAAACGGGATGAATTGCGCTTCATGACTCGCCAATTCGCGCCCGCGGAGCTGATATTTCTCTTTTGCCAGCACAACAATCGAACGTCCTTCCGGCGTTTCATCCGCCAAAGAGGAAAGCTGCGCCGCATCGGCCATTTGCTGTTCCGTTACTCCGGGCGCAGGCAGAAATTCCGTCGCCTGCCGATTGCCGAACGTGATCGTCCCGGTTTTGTCGAGCAGCAATGTATTCACGTCTCCGGCCGCTTCGACCGCGCGTCCGGACATCGCCAGTACGTTGTGCTGCACCAGTCGATCCATGCCGGCGATTCCGATCGCCGACAGCAATCCTCCTATGGTTGTGGGAATGAGGCAAACCAGCAACGACACAAGGACGAACACGGTCTGCGGAGATCCCGAATAAATCGCAAACGGCTGCAGCGTCACGACGGCCAGCAGAAAAATGATCGTCAGCCCCGCCAGCAGAATGTTGAGTGCAATCTCGTTCGGTGTCTTCTGTCGCGCCGCTCCTTCCACCAGCGCAATCATACGATCGAGAAAAGTTTCGCCGGGATTGGACGTGATCTTCACCTTGATGTGATCGCTGAGAACGCGCGTCCCACCGGTGACCGCCGAGCGATCGCCGCCGGCTTCGCGAATCACCGGTGCCGACTCGCCCGTGATCGCCGACTCATCGACCGACGCGACGCCTTCCACGATCTCACCGTCACCCGGGATCAATTCTCCGGCCGAGACCGAAACCATGTCTCCAGCGCGAAGTTTCGCGCTAGCAACTTCTTCCAGCTTGTCATCGCATGTGTAGCGTTTCGCGATCGTCTCCGTGCGAGCGCGCCGCAGCGTGTCGGCTTGCGCCTTGCCGCGTCCTTCGGCCATGGCTTCCGCAAAATTCGCGAACAGCACCGTGAACCACAGCCACAGCGTGATCTGCAGGTTAAAGCCGAACGCCTCATGCGGATGCAGCAACAGCAGCACCGTTGTGATCACGCTGCCAATTTCCACCACGAACATGACCGGATTGCCCATCATGTTGCGGGGGTTGAGCTTCAGCACCGAACTCCACGCTGCGGTGCGAACCAGATTCAGATTCCACACAGATTTGCGATGGCTCGACATAGTTAGAAAGTCTTTCCAACATTCAGGAGCAGCTGTTCGAGAATCGGCCCGAGACTGAGGGCAGGGAAGAAGGTCAGCGCGCCCAGAATCAGGATCACGCTGATGAGCAGAAACGTGAACAGCGGAGTCGTGACCGGGAACGTCCCTACCGACGGCGGGACGTATTTTTTCTGCGCCAGATTCCCGGCAATTCCCAGCATCGGGATGATCATGAAGAAGCGTCCCACAAGTGTCGTCATCCCCGTAGCGGCGTCATACCACAAGGTGTTAACGGTCAGGCCGGCGAAAGCCGACCCGTTGTTTCCGGCCGATGAAACAAACGCGTAAAGAATCTGCGTCAATCCGTGCGGCCCCGCGTTGCTGATGCTCGAAGTTCCGAATCCTCGCACCACCGATATCCCGGTCAGGCAAAGAATCACCAGCGGAAAGATGAGCGACACAAGCATCGCCATCTTCACGTCATACGCTTCGATCTTCTTACCCAGATATTCCGGCGTTCGTCCGACCATCAGACCGGCAATGAAAACTGCCAGCACGATATAGACGAGAATTCCGTACATGCCCGAGCCGACGCCGCCGAAAATCACTTCACTCAGCATGATGTTGACCAGCGGCACCATTCCGCCCAGCGGCGTAAACGAATCAAACCAGCCGTTGATCGCGCCGCAGCTTGCATCGGTCGTGACCGTTCCAAACAGCGCCGAGTTGGCAATCCCGAAACGGACCTCCTTGCCTTCCATGTTTCCGCCGGGCT
>JASHRE010000512.1 GCA_030037515.1 Candidatus Sulfotelmatobacter sp. | reverse complement strand
CCCTACAATTCCGGGCGGAAGGCTTCAACATCTTCAACCATCCGCAATGGAACGGAGTGAACCAGCACCAAAATACGGCCAACTTCCCTTACCCGAGCGGGGCGCACTTGGGTCGCGTGGGAAAGAATCGTGATGTTCCCTTTAGTGGAACGGGGCTGGTAGTCCAAAGGCCGTTCGCGACGATGATGCCGTCTTTGCCGCTCCCGCCGAGATCGGCACCCGCGACGCCAGCCCATCCAGTCTGCACGCTCCGTGAGCATGTCGTGAAACCGCCGCCCGGCACGCCGAGGTACATCATCAGTTTGTTGTTCTGGGCACAGGAAACTACGATGTCGCGGCGCCCGTCACCATTGATGTCTCCCGTGGCCACGCGGTCCCGACCTTCGCATCCTGCGAGAGAAAACGGCGAGCCCGGGCATCTTCTTGAATCCGCCTCCGCCGTCGCCCAACAAAACGCTGACGCCGATATCCTTTGCATCGGAAACGTCGGGCGCGTATGGGATGATGACAAGGTCCAAAGTGCCGTCGCGGTTGATGTCATCGATAGCAACGGCCCATGGAGCTCGTCCGGCTGGGGAAAGGCGAGCCGGGAGCATCCCGCAGACACCAAAGCACTGGCTTATTCCTCACCCATTTTCGTGAGAAGCACCTCCATCCCAAAGCGCCAATTCTCCTCCAATGCCTTCAATGCGCCCCCGATGTCATGGCCCTTTAAAGCTTTTATGATCTTGTTGTGCTGTGCTACTGATTCTGGAAGGAGTCGAGTGTCGGCCATGTAGATTGCTTCGTAACGCCGTATCCCAAGCCGCAACGCGGTGATTGTTTCGAGCAGGCGTTGATTCCGAGACTGGCTCGTTAGCTGTTCATGCCACTGCGTATCCAGATCAAGCGCTCGCTGGGGGCTGCGCACCTTGGCGAGTTGGGAGTTGACTCGGGCCAGTTCGGGTAGGGGTAAGTGTGCACAAATCGCACTCGAACGGACGGCCAGCCCCTCCAAGGTCCAAATCATCGGATAAATCTCCCGCACTTCGCGGGCAGACAAGCGTTCAACCGAGAATCCGCGACGTTGGTCCGATCGAATGAAGCCTTCTTGTTCCAACTGCAGCAGCGCTTCGCGCAGGGGCGTGCGGCTTATTTTCAGTTCTGCCGCTAGCTTTAACTCGTTGACGGGTTTTCCAGCCTGTAGACGGCCGGCGACAACCTGCCGCAAAAGAGTCGCACGAATGCTCTCTCGTAAACGATTCGATCCCACTGATCGAACAGCCTTTGGCTTCGAGTTCATTTCAGATGCAGGGATGCAACTTGAAAAGCTCTAGTTATATATTGTATGCAATTAAGTATGATCTGTATACAATAAATAAATCCTGCTCGATCCAAGATTTGCTGGAATTGTTCCAAAGCCGAGCGGAGGAGCCATGCAGAAATCCCTAAAGATTGGCGGTATCGCCTTTGGCGTCATTTTCTTGCTCATCGCAATCGGGGCCGGTTTGGTTTATGCCATGTTGTGCCACTTTTACCCTTCTCCGCCCCAAGCCAAATACAGCAAGCCGAGAGACCAACTCGAAGCGCAGCGCCAGGATCTGAATTATTTTGCGAAGTTGGTCGCGATGGATCGCTCCTATTCGAGTGAGACTCGCGCCCAGGCGCAGAAGCGCATCTACGAGCTCTCGGACTCGAATACCGTCGTCCCGCGGCCAAATTTCCGTGTAGGGCTTATGGAGATTGCCGCGCTCGCCGACAACGGTCACACACACGCGGGGAGCGATTCCGGTGCCGATCCGATGGAATTGCCAGTGCGCGTAGCAGCCTTCTCCGACGGCATCTATGTATTACATGCGACCAAGGCTTACGCCGATCTATTGGGCGGCAGGATCGTTTCCATTGACGGCCATCCCGTGGATGAGGTGATGGCCCGACTCGAACAGCTTCGGGGCGGCACTCCACAGTGGCGCAAGCTATATGCGCAGGTGTACGTAAGCTGGCAGGACGTACTGGTTGGCGCAGGCATCGCGCCTGACATGGGTCACTCAAGTTGGACGGTGACATCGCCATCCGGTTCGATCGTCACACGCACCCTGACACCTTACACACCCAGCGAGGACGAACCGGACATCTTCGTGAACCGCATCTATTCGGCCGAACCCCTCAAGGAGTTGGGGGCCGAGTGGATCGCCTATCAGCCGGACCGGCCCCAGCCGATCACGTTTTCCGACTTCGACATAACATTCCGTCGTGTTCGCTTGCCGCACTCTTGTGTCATGCTGATTCAGTTCAGGTCTAATGATGACGTGGGCAACAATCACATTAAGGATTTCGAAGGGTCGACCAAGGCTGATATGCAGGCAAACAAGCCCTGCCAGCTTATTTTCGACAACCGCTTCAACGCCGGCGGCAATCTCACCAAGACCATTTTTTTTGCAGAAGATCTGCCGCACCTCATCGCGCCGAGCGGTTACATCTATCTCCTAACCTCCGGCATGACCTTCTCCGCAGGAATCACTACGACCGCGATCATCAAGCACGCAGGCGGCGATCACGTCACTATTCTGGGCGAGCCGGTGGGCGACAGACTCGCATTCTTCGCCGAAGGAGGGCGTGGCTGCCTGCCGAACTATCATTTGTGCTTTTCCTATGCAACCGGCAAGCATGATTACAGGACCTCCTGCACCGATTGGGACACCTGCTTCTGGTTGGGCTGGCTGCTTCCAGAACGCGTAAAGACGCTCCAGCCGGACGAGAGTATAACGATGACCTTCGATGATTGGCGACAAGGTCGTGATCCGGTGTTCGAACGCGCGGTCTCACTAGCGAATCGCGACTTGCGTGGGAAGTAAGGCGAACTCGCCGGTTGGGCCCTGAAAAACGCGTCAGGCTCACCGATCGTTTCCGCGTGGTCGGCCATGCCGAAGTTTGTTACTAAACGGGCTTCCGGGAAATCAATGGTCGGTGGAGGCATCCGCCCCCGCACAATGCCCACTGGGAAAAAGGGAATAATATAAAGATCGGCGGTCCGGCCGGCACCGCCATGCTTCGTCAAGAAGCTTGCGACAACCTCGCCTCCAAGACCTCCCCCAGCTTTGCTGTCGCTTTGAATTGGGGAATCGCGTCCAGGTCCTTGAAGGCGGCGGTGAACGCGTTCGAGAGACTCCAGATCGTCCGCGCCTGGAATTCCGCGTACTTGGGCTGGAAGTACAAATCATGAACCGTTCGGGCCAAGTGCTTCAAGGCCTCGAGCTTACCCTCCACGAACGCCTCATAGATGACCAGTTTCGCAGTGACATCAGTGAGTTCGCTTCGCTGCCACGTCTCTATCTGTTTGCGCATCGGCTCGAAGTTGCGTTGCATCCGATCCGCACCGACCGAGACACAATCGATCAGCGAAACGACTTCGAGTGTTTGGCAAGCACTGGAGTGAAATCACCACTGAAAGGACTCAACCTTTTCAAGCACGCAAAGGGAAGATCGTTGAAAAAACTGAGTAGATTCCGTAGAAAAGCGCGCGCCCGCTTGGAATCAAATTGCGGATGAAGATCAGGACCGGTCTTATTTCTTGTCAAATTTCAGACGTCGATCCTTGCTGTCGCGTGGGTTCAACTTGTCCTCGTGTCGAAGACTCATGTTCGTTTTGTGGAGTGGCCAAACCGCGCTTCGGTGCTTCTGACTTTAGCGCAGGAGGAAGCAGGTTCGGTTGGTCCACTCCCAGTCCGCTGATTCTCTGATCAGTCTTGATAGAGCCAGGACTTGCCGCCCTATGTCCGCAGGAGAAATCGTCTTTTCGTCAATGAAAATGACTCCGCCGTGCGTTCGCCCTGCTTCCGCCCAATCTTTGAGCAATGGCGGAATCGTCCGCCGATCGTAGGTAACCAGAGTCAATCCCTGCTTTTCCGCGTGCTCCAGGCACACAGAATCGTCTTGACCCAGGAGCCGACCGTTTTCCCACTCTGTCACGACATGCACGGTAAGCAAGCGATGGCGGCGTCGAAGACCCTCGGCTACGCGCGGAGAGACGTGCTCATCGAGCAGTAGCTTGAGCATCGCGCGACTTCCTCACGCGCCTGGAACGGATTTGGACGGTGTCGGGTAGCATGCGCTTCAGGGCGCTGAAGTTCGTGGCGCTGTTTTCAGAGAAAGCCTCTTCGATCTCATTCGGAAATGCTTCGAAGTAATTCATCGCTGCTTGGACTTTTCCTTCAGGCCATTGGAGATGCTTTGCGACAGCGGAGGCGTCTCCCTTGTAGCTGCGAACCAGCAGAATTACCTCCCACACCGCGAGGCTGCTTCCCTGCACACAGGCTTGCCGCCCGGCTGCGGAATCCCGGAAATCGATGAAAGCGAATTCCGACCCTCGAAGTCCCTCCTCAACAAGACGGGCGCTGGCATCACTGAGTGTCCAGCCATGGCGAGTGGCCATACGCCTCAAACGATTGCCGCTGTCAGCCGGTAGGCGCATGCTGATTACTACGGAACGAGTTGCCCCCACGATGGCTCCTGTTGTAACTATTGTAAGTATTGTAACACAATGAAGAAGGCGAAACGAGGGGGGATCTACCACTATCACTTCTGGGTCGACGGTAAACGCTACCGCGGATCCACAAAGAAAACGAACGAGGCGCTGCCCCGCCATTGGCTTTGCAGCACGCGTAGGCGAATGCCAGAACGTCCTTGCGATACACCTTGTCGTACAAGGCATAGAAGCGAAAGCTGGGCGATTCCTTCGCTTTGTCGTGCAACGCCGTCTGCAACTCTTGAACGCTTGCTCGGGTTGTTAGGTTCGACACCAATCCCTCCGTCTTCGTCGCTTCTTGCGTTTCCTTTCAACTGAGGCCCCTTCCCCCCCACCAGCATTACCCGGCTTCACCAGTACTGCGAGCCTCTCCGTCCCCCCATACGGCCCGGCGTGTCTCTCGCGAGTTGCCGGTTGATCCTAATTGCGATCACCGCTGGGGCTTCCCGTATTGCTACTGGTCACCTTTGCATGCTTGCCGTCGCCATTACCCCGGCAGGTCTGATGGAACTTGTTCGCTCATACTGTCCCATCAGCGGCGGCGATCCCGCATTACACGGGGGGGATGGCTCCTGCGTTAATCGTTTCGAGGCCTGCTCGGCGTTCACTGCACGTCACGGCCTACATGCTCGCCAAGTCATCTAAGTGACCCTCTACACCAGAGGCTCCGACGGCTTCGTTTCCTCCACCGCCGCTCTGATTGCTTCCGGGTGGAGCGAACCCAGTTCCCGGGCGGGACCTTCACCCGCAGGCGTCCAGCGCCTTTCCACGGCGCACGTGCAATAGAGATGTTTCGACAGTAACGGACAGAGCAACGGCTCACGAACGCAGCCAAGTGGGAATAGAATCCTTTATTGGGAGGGATGATGCCCCGTGTAGTTGGTGTGCTAGGCGAATCCGACGAGCAACCATCGGAGTTATCAATCCACATAATCGTGCCTGTAGAGTTTTCTGGTATGTCAATGGCCGAACTGAACTCTCGGGGAGGCCTTATCACAGGAATGGATGTACAGACTGGGAGCGTACTGATTCGCGCCTCGTTGCCCGCGTCCGAGTATGGCGGAATGGAAAAGGCGATAGGCGAGGGAACTTGGCATCGAGGCAAGGTCGAGCGAGCGCCCCATCAATGAGCGCTATAGGATTTTGCGACAGTAGCACTAGTATCGTCATCGAGTGTTCCTTAACAAGGGGCTGCCATGTCGAGTTACGCGAGGTGTCTGGGTAGTGGATTTATCGTTTTGGCGTTGATGGGAGCAGCAAATGCTCAGGACCACCACCGGCAGCACGTGGCTGATGCGGACCGCGAATATAACGCAGTGTTTTCTCATGCTGAGAATCCGTGCGGCAAAGAATCGACCACTGTTGGCTACGAGCAGTGCATGGGAAAGGAACTGGAATTCACTAAGAACCATTTAGACGCATTTTTGGAAGCTGTTCGCGGCATTCTGGCAGATGAGGACGGCGCCACACCCAGCACGGACTCGACCCGTAAGGTGAAGGAATTGGACCTGCTAAATAACGGTGACGCGGCGTGGCGGGAATATACGAAGAATCTTTGCGGACTAGCGTTTGCTGGGTTCGATGGCGGCACCGGAGCAGCTTCAGCAGCAGCCGAGTGTCAGTATCGGGCAGATCGGGTATACGTGAACCAAGTAGCGGACGCCATCTTGCTAAAGATTCTGGCGAAGTGATTTCAAATTCGTGTTAACGCTCAGATCCCCTAACCGGGGAGATTTTGGATTTTGACTGAAATCGAGATTTATCAACAGCTACGACACCAACAGACATTGAACGCCGGGCACCGGCTTCCACTTCCCATCGATCTTCTTAAGCAGATGGAAGGAACCACGTCCGCACTGGTTGTTGCACGTACTCCCAGTGTCAACAATCGCCAAAGTTTTCTCCCGATTGAAACCGACGGCGGACATCCTTATGATTCCGCCTGAATTGGGGTATTGCTTGTAAAAAGCGTTCCAGTTGTAGTCCTTCATCAGAGTTCCGATCGTTTCTGTGGTAACGAGTTCGTAATGCTTGTTGATCTTGAACTTTCGCTGCAACACCATCGATTCATTGTGTCGTTTGTAGTCCTCGATAGCATCTTTGAATTCACGCGCTGCCTGAGGCGTCAAGCAACCATCATTGATTCTTACTGAGGCAACCGTCTCCTGTTGGATCACGATGGTGTCTTTGGCGAAGCCGTAAGACTGCTCGTCCGGGAGCAATAGGCTGTAGATCTCGTAGGCGTTTTCGTCGTCGTACTGTTCCGAACTGGGATTCTTGGCTGCTACACGAAAGCAGAGCATCGAGGCCAAGACAACGATTGGGATAAAGCGCATCGCATCACCTCACAAAAGAGAAAATCACGTTGGAGATTGAACGCATCGTAGAATAATTCTTGCAGAGGATTGGTTGCCGCAATCAGAAGGCGATTGCACTCAAATTTAAACTTCTTTCGATTAACTTCATATCTGATCGTTTCTTGGTTTCTTGCTGCCATACGAACTCGCACGCGCTCGCGCAAGCTCTCTTTTTCTCTTTTTCGCGCGCGCGGGCGGTTGGGGTCAAAAGGAGTTTCTTTCTTATCTTGTCGGTCTTCATCGGAAAATCACGCACTGCCTCTGGATGAAATGGGATAGACGCAGGCGGCTGGCGGTACGCTCCTGACTACGGCGGCGTGGTTGCGCTCACGTTCTCAACCGTGATCTGCGGGGGCTGGTGATTCCACTCGGTTGGCGGCTCCTCCAGGTAAATGCTGACACGCCGCGATTCGTTGGGCTTGATCGGATCGTTCACCAGGTCATGGGAGTGGCGTGTGCCCGGCATGTCTTCCACCAGGAGGCCGTTTATCGTTTTCAAAGTCCCATTGTTTTCCACAAATGTTGCTCCGACGTCGACTTCAGTGATGGCCGTAGTTCCAGTATTGTGCAATAAGGCATCGAGGTAAACGGCGCCGGTATGACCGCCAACGGCGGGTGCTGGAACAATCTCCAACTGGCTCAACTGGACAGCCACTTTCGTGGTTTTCCGGCCTCTCGGGAGAATAGTGATGATGGCGATGACCAGAACCGCGAGCACGCACAGCATCAGGACCGGCCATGGGACCTTGTCCTTACCGATTCTCTGCACTTCTGGGTGATCGTCGCCGCTCTGGCGCGGAGGAATATTGGGGGCGCCCGGCGGGTTGGGACTGATGACCATGGGAACACCGCTACATCATTAGAAGGGTTTGGGTCAAGAAGGGTTTGGTCAATTACGTACAGGCACCCACGCCAAGATGGAGTTGATGCGTCTTTGGAAAAGTCGCACCGCGGTGCTCACCTATGGATCTTCGCCGAAAAACCACTCCTGGCTCAGCGGTGCCGGGTCTACATCTCTACATCTACGACCTCGCGCTGCGCTTGAGAGTGCCGGTAAAAGGTGATGCGGGACTGAGTGATAAGGCGATTTCACTATTTCACATCTCAAATTTCGACTGCTTTCGATTCAGTTCACATCGGAGCGTTTATCTGCAATGGGAAAAGGTCGTCCCTGCACACTACAGGCGAGCCACGAGTTGAGAGACTGTCATCTCAAACGCGCGGGCGAGCACTTCCAGATTCCGAATGCAGATTTCTTTCTTCCCGTTCTCCAGATCTGAGATGAAACTCCGGTCCATTCCCACATGTTCGGCCATGTAGCCCTGTGTCCAATCGCGCTTTTTGCGTAGGGCCCGCAGCCGCTTGCCAAATCGGACACAGATATCGCTGGACACGCCCCAATGATCGCTGTAGGCTTTCGGGCTTTCGCCGATAAATCGGCTATAGGCATCAGAGCGGTGCTCTGAAATCGGCCTTCTCTCTTTCCCCGTCGTAAGCTCGTGCTTATCAATGGAGACGGCAAGAATCGTTTTCTTCTACGCGCTTTGATCTGCGTTTGTGATCGGCACTCGGGGCCTGGGCATTGTTTCTGCTCGGGAATCGAAAGATTTTCGAGCGCTTGAATCGAGTCCCCGAACGAGCGTTGTGTGATGCTCATGACCCTCGATTGCTCCCCCCCGATGACCGATGACTATGGATCCAGACCGTAGCGAAGGGAGCGACAGGAAGCCCGGCAGGATGCTCAAAAACTCTGGATCGAAATAGAAGAATGAGTCCTCGCCGCGGTTTCAGAGGTACCTAGACTGGAAGCGCGAAGTCATTGACAATCCTGGCTGGAACTGCCACGTGTCCGGCGGAAGCCGATTCAGAAGCTTCGCGTAGACTGACTCGAATTTGCCCAACGCCAGCAGCGTCGCGACCTTTGGGCGCTGCGTGACGCCTTGCTCGTATCGGATCACCGAACGCCGGCTTATCCCGAGTTGCTCCGCGGCCATACGCTGCGTCCATCCGAGGGCGGTTCGCAGTCGGAGAAGACGTTCCCCGAAAACCACGAGCACGGAGGCTGGCATCGGAGGTAGTGGCGCTGGCCACATTGCCGTCTGCGCCCGCGCCTCCTTCGCGGCCTGGAACCGCACAATCTCAGCTTCCGTCATCAACTCAAGGAAGCAGGGCGGCGGATGCGTGTAGGTCGGATCCTTGAAGGGGTCCCACTTCGGGTCGCGGGAGCGTCGCGCGGCGATTTCGGCCCATGCGTCCCGGAGCGGACCTGGAGGCAGCGACTGAGCTCTCTCGTTGGCGTCAACCAGTCCGCTCAACTTACCTCAGGTGACACGTATGAGGCCAGCGCGAAATGCGAATTGTCACCTGCCGCCGTTGCGGAACCGAGACCGACGCCTGACCTATAGCCAGTCCGTGTCGCTCGGTAGCGCTCGGTCACACATCAACGCGGTATCGGCGGAATCGCGCTGAACATTTGTGCGGGACCGTGTGGGATGGAGACCACGAAAAGTGACACAGATTTAGCGCGTGACAACAGTGACCAATCCTCCGACGTACTGGGTCTCCTTCAAGCGGACGTGCGGACGTGTGCGGACGTGAATTTTCAATTGTTTCGTAATAGCGCCGTCTCCTCTGGTGCGACAATGGGATTTTCACGTCCGCGTCCGCCCGCAATGTCATGCCTCCAGGTCCAGCTGCTGGGCTGACGCGTCAATCCTTCGGCAGAGCTCGAACCATGTCCACGTACGCTCATGAGCCAATCTTCTCTTCTTAGGCCGCGGGCCTGCAAACATTTGGAGAATGCGAGGCGGCTGAGAGATACTTCACCATTATTTTGTTATTTTGTGCCCAATCCCGGTAGTCGAGGTGTAAAGGGCCTGCTCCGATCTGAGCCTTGGAGTGAGGGAGATGCTGGCTTATTTTTCTCACCACATGCGAATGGTTCCTGGCGACATCTTGGCAACCGGAACTCCATCAGGTGTGGGTTTGGCCAAAAACCGATTCTTGGCGATTGGTGACATTTTAGAGTGTGGCATTACGAATCTAGGCGCTCAACGCCACGAGGTCGCAGCATAGCTGGCCTTGTTTCTTATACGCGACCGCTTCCGTCCTGGGCGTCAGGAAAATGACGCTTGAACTTCTGATAGAGCGGGGCTGATCTGATTCTGGAAGCAGCGAGGATCTGCCCGCTCTCTCGACTTCTAGCCCACATTCTGCCGCACCGACGATCATTTTTCTGTGATGCGAATCACTGCAAGCATCCTTGCCTTGTGGGCGCCTTATGCCTGGCCCCGATGTGATCGGGATCACAGCCGAATTCGGAGGAGTGGCCGGACAATAGTTTTAGACGGTGAATCGAGCTCCTTCATAAGCTCGGTGAGGTTTCAGCCATGATCATCGCATCAGAGCTGCACGCAGGAATGGTCATCCGCGTCGAGCAACAGATCCACAAAGTCATCGAGGTCGAATCGAAGGCAGGCGCGGCCAAGATGGGCGGGGTCGTTAGAACCAAGCTGATCAATGTCAGGAGCGGGCGCACGTGGGAGCCGCACTTCCGGCCACTGGAGAAGCTGGAGGATCTGCAACTTGAACGGCACACGATGGAGTTCTTGTTTGCGGACGCGGACTGTTGCACGTTCATGCGCCCCGATACCTTCGAGCTGATCGAAGTGCCCGCCGCGATCGTTGGCGAGGGCAGGACTTTTCTTCAATCCGGAATGCAAGTTCCTATCGAGTTCTTTGAAGGAGAGGTCATCGGCATAGTTTTTCCTGAGATCGCCGAGGCGCGGATAGTGAACACGGCCTTGCCTTCCCACTCGCAACACGACAGCGCTTGGAAGGAAGCCACTCTTGAGAATGCGCTGTCAATTCGCGTTCCACTTTTTGTCGCGCCCGGGGAGATGGTGCGGGTAGATATAAAAACGGGACGATATGTGGAGAGGGCACACGGCGACCGCAGGCGCGTTGCGTAGCTGCTCCCCAGCGGAGATGAAACATGTTGCAGATGCACTCGGTACGAATGGAATTTCCTTCCGATGCGAACATCATCGTGGGACAGTCTCACTTCATCAAGACGGTGGAAGACCTTTACGAGGCGGTGACCACGACACTACCGCAAGCAAAATTTGGACTGGCCTTTAACGAAAGCTCAGGTGCGTGTTTAACGCGTTCCGAAGGAAATGACGAAAAATTGAAGGAAAGGGCCGTACGCAACTCACAGGCCCTGGGCTGCGGCCACACATTTGTGCTTGTGCTGCAGAACGCATATCCCATTAATATTCTGAGCGCGATCCGCAACGTGCCGGAAGTGTGCTCCATATTCTGCGCCACCGCCAATCCCGTCGAAATTATTGTTGCTCAATCTGAGCAGGGCCGCGGAGTGCTCGGCGTAATCGACGGCAGTTCTCCCAAAGGAGTTGAAAGTCAACCGGACGTAGCCTGGCGGCATGATCTGCTGCGCAAGATCGGTTACAAGCGATAGGAGCGGCAAGATCCCGCCAAGCCCAAGCGTCAATATCGAGGCACCAATGACGCGAGGGAAGAAGAATGGAAGTGAACCACGTCTCCTGCCATCGAGCGAGTTGGCGCGTCTGTTTGCGGCACTCATGCACCGTGATTATGACGTAATTGGTCCCACGGTGCGGGACGGCGCGATAGTTCTCGATTACCTTCATTCGCCCGAACAATTGCCCATGGCGTGGACAGATGAGCAGAGTCCTGGGCGCTACAGACTAAACCGGCGGCAGGACGAAGCGTATTTCGGATTTACCGTGGGCCCTCAGAGCTGGAAAAAATACTTCCTCGCCGCTGAATTAAAGCTCTGGTCGGCGGAACGGCGCAACGGGTCGTTTCACATCCTGAACAACGATACGCGATCGAATCAGCATCTCGCACTCGTTGGAGTACGCCCGTGCGATCTGGCGGCAATTGCGATTCAGGATCGCGTGCTGATCGAGGATCGCTATGTCGATTCGGTATATGCAAACCGACACCCGGGAGCATTCATCGTAGTTGTGCAATGTACCCATGCTGCGCCGACCTGCTTCTGCGCGTCACTTCACTTGGGTCCGGCGACCGAAGCTGGATTTGATCTGTCCTTAACAGAACTGCTGCAACCCGGAAATCGTCATTCATTTGTGATCCGCGCGGGCAGCCCGCGCGGCACTGAACTGCTTGCTGAGCTGGAAACTGAACCAGCCGGCACCGGAGATCTGCAGCGGGAGTCAGAGGCCATCGAGACGGCGAGAGGCGAGCAAGTGCGCACCATCGACCTAAGCGGATTGAAAGAATTCGTCGATAAGCGATTCGATGATGACTGCTGGGACAAAATTGCGGCCCGCTGCCTGACCTGTGGTAACTGCACCATGGCATGTCCGACTTGCTTCTGCAGCACGGTTGAGGACACCAGCGATTTATCCGGCATGAAAGTGGAGCGTTGGCGGCGCTGGGACTCGTGTTTTACGTTGAGCTTTTCCTACATTCACGGCGGCAGCGTGCGGACCTCCGCCAAAGCACGGTACCGCCAGTGGCTGACCCACAAATTGGTTTCCTGGGTCGATCAGTTCGGCACGCCAGGATGCGTGGGCTGCGGACGCTGCATTACCTGGTGCCCGGTCGGCATCGACCTGACGGAAGCGGTCCATGCGATTCAGGAGGGCAAAGACAATGGAAACGCTTGAACGAATTGTCGCGGAACATCCATTTTTTGAGGGCCTCGAGTCAAACCACACCCACTTGTTGACGGGCTGCGCCTCCAACGTACGGTTCAGTGCGGGAACGTACATATTCAAGGAAGGCGAGGAAGCCAACCAGTTCTACCTGATTCGCGCAGGCAAAGTGGCGTTACAGATTTTTGCGCCGCAGAGCCACCCACTCACAGTTGAGACGCTCGAGGAGGGCGACTTGCTGGGCTGGTCCTGGCTGGTGCCACCGTATATCTGGAACTTTCATGCCCGCGCCATTCAAGAGACGCGCGCGATTGCGCTGGATGGGAAGTGCCTTCGTGCCAAATGCGAGCTAAATCACGATCTCGGATATGAAGTGCTGAAGCGTTTCTCGCAGCTCATGGTGCGGCGTCTGCACGCAACGCGTTTTCAACTGC
>JASHRE010000511.1 GCA_030037515.1 Candidatus Sulfotelmatobacter sp. | reverse complement strand
ATCAACTTCAGGCGCATCTGCCCCGCGACTTCCGTATCCCGTTCAAAGGGTTCGGAGTGAAAGCTGATAGCCCGCTTCTGGAAACCGCGAAACTGGCTCCTGAGATCCTCGTTTTCAGCATACTTGGCGACTTCCAGTTCGGGAAGCTCGTGTGGATCATCCAGAATCATGGCGGGCGCTTCCTGGCCGGCGGGGTTTTGCGAAAGCGAGCCAGAGTGGAATAAGTCCTTCGGCGTTCCCTCCGAGTCAGACAAATACAAATTCAAACTCTTTCCCGAGGATGCGGCCTCCAGGGTTTTGGCGTATCGCCATTCGTCTGCACCCATCATGAAGTATGCCACTCGGTCACGCAGAAATGCAGGCTTGGGCCCGCGCCCCAGCACCCAGTCGTACCAGTCAGCGTGCAGCGCGTCCATGTCAATGACGGCGGCGTCGGGTATGGCTAAGCCTTCGATTTCCTTAGTCGGTCTCTGCGTGCCACCGTGGTCCCAGGGACCGATCACAACATAATGCTGGTTCACCGCTGCTGCGGGGGCATGATTGACGTGGCCTCGATAGTAGCGCAGCGCCCCGGGCTGGTCGTCATCGAAATAACCGGTTGCCGTTAGCACCGGAAAATCCATGCGAGCATAGTCTTGGGCTTTGGGTTCCGCCGCAAGATTGAAGGCGCCGTCGCCCACGTGGTCGAGCCACATTTTCATGAACGAGAGGTTTTGGCCGCGATCGTCCCTCATCCACCAGTCGTCCTGAGCAATCCCGATGGCATCATCCAGTTCCCGGAAAGGACGATAAGCGGCGTACTGTTCAAGCATCTTTCCCTCCCAGTAGCTTTGGTTGGCAGCGAACCCCGTATTCAGCGAGCGGCCCGACGTGTAGCCCAGGATGACCGCCGACCAGGCCTGCGGAATTCCGTTGGTGTTGGGCACATCCCATCCCGGATAGATCGGCACGTAAGGCGCGATGGCGGCCAGATGGGGCGGGTGCTGGGCAGCTGTGCGCCATTGCGTCATGCCGACAAACGAACCGCCAAACATCACGACGTGTCCATCGTTCCAGGGCTGGGACGCGATCCACTCCACCACGTCGTAGCCGTCGCGCCCAACCTGCAGGCCCAGATTGTCGCTTTTGACGCCGCCCGAGCGGCCGCGGCCGCGCACGTACACCTGCACGAAAACATAACCGCGCCGGGTGTAAGCTGCGATGCTGCCACGGCGGCCTCCATCAATGTCATACTGCGTCAGGGTAAGCACGGCCGGCGCTTTGGCCTTTAAATGGGAAGGTTTGAAAATCCAGGCCTCGAGCTGGACGCCGTCTCGCATCGGAATCATGCGGCTCATTTCAATGTCGTAACCTGGTCCGACCTCCTCCGCTCCAGCCGGTGCGACAGCCAGCAATGCCGCCACCGCAATCAGTGTCTTCAGGACCGATCTCCTGACCATTCTTCCTCCGTTGGCTCATCGGCTACAGAATGTTGTTAATGCTCAGATGGAGCGTGCAAAGACGGCGCTGAGTATACATACCCGCAATAGTAAATCCGAAATTGAATGGCGCGAGGAGAGATTGATCGATCCCCATTTGTTCGTATTCAGCCCAGTTATGTTGCCAACCCGCTTATGTTGGGAGACAGGCGATGGTCGTTAGCAGATTGGTCGGCCTGTCGAGAAGCGCACAACATAATCGTTGGGGTCTTGGACGGAGGAGATCGACGCGCAAGCGGCGCCAGTAATCGCCAAGCTGCACTTTTCTGCGACCACCCTTGTGTCCGAACTCTGTTGCTTCCCTTGACAGTTTAGGAGAGATTGCGTACATTCCTAAATATCTTAGGAGTGGTTTGTGGCGGAGCAGGCCCAACTTCTTCCCGGTACTCTTGACCTCCTGATTCTGAAAGCCGTCTCTCTTGGCCCTCTTCATGGCTACGGCGTTCTTTTGCGCATAGAACAGATTTCCGGCAAAACCTTATTGATCGAACAGGGTGCACTCTACCCTGCGTTATTTCGCTTGGTGCGTCAGGGGTTTCTCAAAGCCAGATGGGGGACATCGGACAACAATCGTCGGGCTAAGTTTTACGAGCTCACCTCTGCAGGCCGCAAACGGTTGTTTGAAGAAGCCAAGAGCTGGAACCGGCTGGCTTCAGCCGTCGCCTGTGTTCTTGGTGCGCAGCCGGAGGAAGTATGAGGCTCCCAACTCGCATGCGAGGCTTCCTGGCCACGTTGATTCATCGTTCTGACATTGAGCTCGACATGGAGGAAGAACTTCGGTCGCACATCCACGAGCGTGTGGTGCACCTCGAACAGTCGGGGCTGTCCCAAGCCGAAGCCGAGAGGCGCGCACGCATTGAGTTCGGCAGCTATGAGCGATTGAAAGAGGAATGCCGCGGAGCACTCGGAATGTATCCTTTCGCAACGTTCGTTCAAGACGTGCGTTTCGGAATCCGAATGCTTCGCAAGACGCCCGCCGTCACCATAATTGCTGTCCTCACCTTGGCCTTCGGAATCGGGGCGAACACAGCGATTTTCAGTTTGGTAAATTCGGTCATGCTCCGGTCCCTGCCAGTGCGCGATCCTGGACAGTTGGTCATTCTCCGCTGGTCGGCACGCAATCGGCCGAACCAGCTTGGTATTAGCAGTTATGGCGACTGCGAGAGGTTTAGTTCGGCTGGCTCTGATTCATTCGGCGGCTGTTCATTTTCATATCCGCTATTCAAAGAAATACGAACTCAAGAAAAGCTGTTTTCAAGTGTGATGGCATTCGCCGGCCCCGCCCAATTGGATCTCAGCGGCAATGGTCAAGCAAGCATGGTGCAGGGCGAACTTGTCTCAGGGAATTACTTCCAAACACTGGGAGCATCTGCCGTGCTTGGGCGGACGCTCGAACCTGCCGACGAACAGACCGGAGCTGACGGGGTGGCAGTGCTCAATTACGGATACTGGCAAACTGCGTTTGGCGGCTCGGAGGCGGTGATTGGCAAGGTAATTCGCTTGAACGGAACTCCTTTTACTATCGTTGGAGTCAGTGAACCTCGTTTTACACGATTGACGCCGGGCAAATCGCAAGACCTGTGGATTACTCTTCAGCACGCTGACTCTTTAAACCTCCGATGGGGCGGGCAGAGTATGACTGATCCCGCCGGCTGGTGGTTGACCATCATTGGCCGACTAAGGACCGAGATGCCGCGGTCTCAGGCTCAAGCCGCCATCAGCCTTCTGTTCCGCAATCAGACGTTGCATGGCGAAAAACCCAATTGGAAGACCGCCGATGATCCAATCATTACGCTGCTCCCTGC
>JASHRE010000510.1 GCA_030037515.1 Candidatus Sulfotelmatobacter sp. | reverse complement strand
TTGCCCGAGTACCGGTTCCAACCACACCAGGCTCAACTGCAAGAATATCCCACAGGTTTCGATTGGCCTCCGGCAAGTCCCTCACCGTACTTGAAGAAAGAGTGGCTTGCAAGCGGCTGTCATCGGTGTCGACGTTGGGCACAGAAACCGCGACCGTAACCGTCTCTTGAGCCGAAGCCAGTGGAAGAGTGAGATTGATTCCCTTGGTCTCCGCGGTTTCCAGAGTAAAGTTCGACTCCGTCTTGCGGAAGCCGCCGGCCTCGACGTCAATTACGTAGTTTCCTGGGGGGAGGCTGCTGAAGCGATAGTTGCCGGAGTCGCTGCTCTTGGTCGTCACCTGCACCCCGGTGTCGACATTTGTCAGAACGACGGAAGCCCCATTGATGGCCGCGCCAGCCGGGTCGGCAATGATGCCTTGAATGTTACTGTCATATTGGGCGTAGCAAATAACGCCTGAGAACAACATGCCCAAAAGGCAAAGGCGACAGAGGAACCGCAACCACAATTGACTTGCCATTGCTCCCCCCACGCTCCCAAAGCCGATGCGAGTAAACGATTTCCTAAAATATTCGCTAACCTTATAGCCCTGTGCCGAAACCCTTGTCAAGAAGTTTTGTGAGGGCTAGGTACAGGATTGTGTTCGCTTTAACAATAAGGAACGGAAGAACATATCGCCAGGGACCATTGTCCATTGCGCTTGCCATCGAAACTTCAAAGAAAACTTCTCTTGGCCCACGTGGGGGAGGTGGTCTCTGGTTTGAGCCAAGGAGTTCTTGGTAATCGATTACACACTGGAAATCAAGCGCAGCATCGGTATCGGTTGAGCAGAGGCTCCTAGCAAGCGATTCCATCCTGAGGGTGTGCACCTCCATGCCTCTGCAAAGCGCAGGTCGAGTCGATTGTTAATGGGAGCCAATCAAACGAAAGCACGATTTGCTGCGGAACAGTTAAGCGAAATCAACTTGTTCAAGGCAAAGTCCACCGAAATTGAGGAGGGTGTGGCGTGCCGCAAAGATAAACTTCCCTTCGCGCTCTCGCTCGCCCTCGAAAAACGACTGGTAATCCGGTGCTTTCAGCCGCAGCGAGGACCGGAAATCGCTTCGCGGATTGATTTCAATGATACTTCGGCGACGATCAGCCCGCGGCATGCAGCCGAGCGCGCGCTCGTGGCCTGCCGCAAGCCAAAGAATTGGCTGGCCAGGTCCCTTCCTGATTGCTCAGCGAAAATCATAGCCTGGAGAAACTGAAAGCTCATTGACAAAGGAATGCTGCCTAACCCAGACTTAGGAAAACGTTTGCTGTTCTGGAGAGACAACATGCCATCAGCCCTGAGTCGTCGTGGCTTTCTGAAAGCCGCTACGGCCGTGACCGCTTCTGCGTATGCGTCCAAGTCGATTGCTGCGAAGGCTGCGGTTTCCCCAAATAGCGCAGTCGCTGTAACCCCGCCCCTAGCCACTTTCGCATATTCCGACGTGCAGTTGCTCGACAGTCCCATGAAGCGCCAGTTTGATGAGAACCATGCCCGCTTCCTGAATCTTGGGGACGACCGTTTACTCAAAGTCTTCCGCCAAGTCGCAGGATTGCCGGCTCCGGGCGAGGACATGGGGGGCTGGTATGACCTTACTGGCTTCAGTT
Source organism: Candidatus Sulfotelmatobacter sp. (assembly GCA_030037515.1). GTDB lineage: Bacteria > Acidobacteriota > Terriglobia > Terriglobales > Acidobacteriaceae > Sulfotelmatobacter. The sequence continues at coordinate 3,337 of JASHRE010000510.1, read as the reverse complement.
TATTGAGGAATGACTTTCACGGGTTCATCGCCGGGCACAGCTTCGGCCAATACCTCTCGGCGCTGGCGCGCGCTTACGCGGTGACTGGCTCAGAGGACACCCGCGCAAAAGTCAATCGACTGGTGAAGGGCTATGGTGAGACCCTGGATCCCAAGGCAACGTTTTTTGTGGACTATCGCTTACCGGCCTACACATACGACAAGTTGTCGTGTGGTTTGATCGACGCGCACGAGTTCGCGCATGATCCGGCCGCAATGGATATCCACGAAAAGCTCACGCGCGCAATTGTTGCGTACTTGCCTGAAAAGGCCCTGTCGCGACAGGAACAGCGCGCCCGTCCTCATAAGGACACGTCTTATACCTGGGACGAAACTTATACCTTGCCGGAGAATCTCTTCCTTGCCTACCAGCGAAGCGGAAAAACTTTTTATCGCGATATGGCGAAACAGTACTTGGAGGACGACCGCTACTTCAATCCGCTCGCTGAGGGCAACAATGTGCTGCCCTTTGAGCATGCCTACAGTCACGTGAATGCCTTCAGTTCCGCAATGCAGGCCTACATTACCCTGGGAAGCGAGAAGCATCTGCGCGCCGCTAAGAATGGATTCCAGATGCTGGTAGCAACTCAGAGTTTCGCCACCGGCGGATGGGGGCCAGACGAAAGCTTTGGAGAACCGGGGCGAGGCCAACTGGGAGACAGTCTTTCCTACACTCACGCCAGCTTTGAGACGCCTTGCGGATCGTACGGACATTTCAAGATCACGCGCTACCTGCTCCGTGTGACCAAGGATCCACAATATGGCGACAGCATGGAGCGAGTGCTGTATAACACGGTACTCGGGGCGTGGCCGATTCAACCCGATGGAACATCGTTCTATTATTCCGATTATGCGACGGTCGGGAGGAAGGTCTGGTATGGGGAAAAATGGCCGTGTTGTTCGGGGACATTTCCACAGCTCGCGGCCGATTACCACATAAGCACATATTTCCGTTCTTCGGACGGTGTTTACGTGAACCTATTCACGCCTTCTTCCCTACGCTGGACGGATGGTTCAGGCAATTACCGACTTACGCAGGCCACACAGTATCCCCTCGACGGTTCTGTGCAGATTCAACTTTCCGGATCACGACCTTCCGATTACACGATCTATATTCGAATCCCGGCTTGGGCCGCGCCCGATCCCGCCTTGTCGGTGAATGGCCGGCGAGTTTCCGAATCAGTCCGGCCGGGCACTTTTGCCGCAATTCGACGAACGTGGAAGGACGGCGATCGCATCGAGATGGAATTACCGATGCCATTACGGCTCGAAGCTGTGGATGCGAATCACCCCAATCTCGTCGCCTTGTTGCGCGGCCCTTTAGTCCTGTTCGCCCTGGCCGACTCACAGCCGAGCTTCGACAGGTCCAGCTTGTTGGCGGCTAAAGGGATGAATAATGCAAACGGAGACTGGCTGGCCAATTCCACAGAAGGAACACCCGTTGTAATGCGTCCGTTCATGAATATCGATAAGGAAAGCTACAGCACGTACGTCAAAGTAATGGCGTAGTCGGCTTCCGCCGAGTTGCGGAAGCCCTGCGATTTAGTTGCCAGCTGCTGGTTTGGCAAATCTGGCTTCATCGATCGCTACGTTCTGTTGCACATTCTGAACCTGGAGCGTGACAACACTTTCAGGCTCGGCAATCGTTATGCGAAACGGAATTTGTATTCCATCAATCTCCCGATAATCGGCGTAATCGATTTGTGTCGGGTCCGGTCCTAGAGGCGACGCGGTATAACGAACAATCCGCACCAGCAGTCCGGACTGGGCATCAAAATAGAGCTTGACGGGCGGTAAGCCTTTACGAGCACCCAGTAGGACATTGGCACCGTGGCCGTTGATCTTTTCCGGGTAGTCGACACTCAGTTCCGGGAATAGTTCCTGAATGTGTAACGAGAACTGCAAGTCTGCATCCATTTTTGCGCCATCGACTTCGCCATTGTGCATGCGGCGTGTAGGTCGGTCAGGAAAACTGACCCAACCGGCTTGACCGTCGAAAACTGTAAGGGCATCGCCGATCGGGAAATGTCGAATCACAGCTTGCTTCGCAGGTTCTGCGGTAAACACCTCAACTGACGCAGTTTGATTTTCCGATTCAGAGTCGGCCTTTTCCACGCGGCTGAAAATCCGCCCGATCGCGTCCGCTCCTCCCAAGGCACTGACATAGTGATCGAGGATCTGACGCAATGTGGGTAAGCGAGCGCTCGCCGGTTGAGACTGGTACGCAGGTTTTTGAGAAGAGGATGTTTCGCTCGCCAGCAGCGGGATGGCAACCGGCTTGAGCGCACCGCGATGGCAAGTGTAGCAGGTCACTGCCCGCTGCGCGGCAAAGTTGGCGTCATTCAAAGCAAACATCATCCGCATCATCTCGCGGGCAGTCTGCTTCGGCTTTTTGTCATCTTTTTCGAAATGCCCTTCGACATGGCAGAACCCGCACCTCACCCCCAACGATGATTCCATAAATTCCATGGCAGGAATCAGCTCAGATGACGGTATGCCCTTGAGCACTTGAATATTCTTGAAGGCAGTCTCGGTACTCGGTGTCGAATCGGACGGCGTGATCCGATCCGGGGCGAGCACCGGGTTCAGTTCTGTCCTGATCTTCTCCGCCAGTTCGCCGGATTCGGCCAATTGCCCTTGCTTTCGGTATAAGTCAATCAACGTGCTGGCGGCTGACAGATTTAAGGAATCAAGAGTCATTGCCCGACGCAAGTGCGCGATGGCCCGATCGACATTCCCCTCCTCAATATAAGGCGCGGCAGCCCTTGCCTCAGCAAGGGCCGACTTCGGATCAAGCTGCAAACCTCGCTCGAACGCAATTTCCGCTTCCGAGTTCTGCTTGGCCACAAGCAGAGCCTCGCCAATCCACTTGAAAAACTCGCTGTCGTTCGAGAATTGTTGCTGGACTTCGGTTAGCTCGCGATAGCCGTCGCCAATCAGTGACGGAGAGTGGCGTTGCATGCCCACCTCGATTTCCGCGATGCCTAGGTTCCGTTTCTGCAGGTCAGGCGCGGGTTCGCGCCAGGCAGTAATCGCATCACTCGCGGGCGGCTCGGGCTGCTCTTCCGGACGCTTTTGAATTCGATGATCGGTGAAGGCGGAGTGGCCGCCGTCTTTAGCGGCACGACGAGGCATGTGGCATCCGACGCAGTCGCTGTCTTTCGGCGGATGAGACGGTGAAAAGCTGGCGGTGTGGCATGACAAACAGCGTGAACGATAAAAATCGACAGACTGCGCCAGCTGGGCATGTGGATTGTGGCAGGTTCCACACCACAATCGGCCGACGCTTTTTCGGGCAC
>JASHRE010000053.1 GCA_030037515.1 Candidatus Sulfotelmatobacter sp. | reverse complement strand
GGGTTCCAAGAAAATCACCACGGTCGAAGGGCTCTCCGCCGACAATTCGCATCCCCTGCAACAGGCTTGGATCGCCGAGCAAGTACCGCAATGCGGCTATTGCCAATCTGGCCAGATCATGTCGGCCGCCTCGTTGCTGGCCAGGACTCCGCATCCCAGCGACGAGCAGATCGATTCCGCCATGATTGGCAATCTGTGCCGCTGCGGAATGTATCAGCGGATCCGGCGGGCCATTCATCGCGCCTCGGCCGATGCCGCCAAAGGAGCATAGCCATGTCAACGATGCTCACAAAAATCAGTCGCCGCAAATTCGTGCTCGGAGGAACCGTTGCCGGCGCCGGTCTTATTCTCGGCATCCGCTTTTCCGGCAAACCACTGGATGCGCAGGAAGACGAACGCGCCGCAAAGCATGCGCCGCCCAATCCGTTTGATGCCTACATTCACATCAGGCCCGACGGCCACATCTCACTCATTGCCGCGAAATCCGAAATGGGGCAGGGGATCCGCACCGGTCTGGCAATGATTCTTGCCGAAGAAGCGGAGGTTGATCTGAATTCCGTGACGGTTGAGCAGGCGGAAACGCGCCCCGACATTTATCCGCATCTCGGCACGGGCGGAAGCGGCAGCACCATGGAAAACTTCACACCGCTGCGTCGTGCGGGCGCCACCGTTCGCGAGTTGATGATTTCCGCCGCCGCTGCGCGGTGGAGTGTTCCACGAGCGGAGTGCGAGGCAAACAAAGGCCGAGTCGTTCACGAAAAATCCGACCGTCGCGCCAGCTACGCCGAACTGGTGGAAGCTGCGCGCAAGCTTCCGCTGCCCGATCCGGAGCAGGTCGAACTCAAGGATGAAAAAGATTTCGAGTTGATCGGACATCCGTTTCCGCGCGTCGATATTCCGGCCAAGGTCAATGGCAGCGCTCAGTTTGGCCTCGACGTGCGCGTTCCCGAAATGCTGTTTGCCGTGGTCGCTCGCTGTCCGACGTTTGGGGGCAGGCTGGCGCACTACGATGCCGTCAAAGCCAAGAGTGTTCCCGGCGTCAAAAATGTTTTCGAGATTCCTGCGCTGGCACAGGGAATGTTTACTGCGGGCGGAGTTGTGGTCGTCGCCGAGTCCACCTGGTCTGCGATCAAAGGTCGCGAAGCCCTACAGATCAGTTGGGATCGCGGTGCCGGCGCTTCGGAATCGAGCGAAAGCCTGCGCGAGGTGCTCCGTGCCGCAGCCAGCAAAGCGGGCAAACGAGTGCGCAACGACGGCGATGTCGACGCGGGACTGTCGAATGGTGTCAGAAAAGTCGAAGCCCTTTACGAACTGCCCTTTTTGGCTCACGCCACCATGGAGCCAATGAATATTACGGTGCACGCACGCGGCGAGACTGTGGAGGCCTGGGCGCCGACGCAGTCTCCGGACTGGGTGCAGGGGACGATTGCGCAAGTGCTTGGACTGAAGCCGGACCAGGTCAGGGTGCACACGACCTTCATGGGAGGCGGATTCGGCCGCCGTTACATGGCCGATTTTCCTGCGGAAGCGGCGCAGATCGCGCGGCAGGTGGGCAACCCGGTGCAACTTGTCTGGACGCGCGAAGACGACATGACGCACGACTTCTACCGTCCGGCGTCATGCCATCGCCTGCGCGGCGCGATTGGCAGCGGCGGCCGGCCGACCGCCTGGGCGCATACTCTGGCGTCGACCGCCATTGGCGCACAGTGGAATCCGAACGATCCCGTGGAAAATTCCGAGATCGGGGGGGCGCAGCAGATGCCCTATGCGATTCCAAATGTCCGTCTCGAATTCAACAACGCGGCCAGCATCGTACCGCGGGCGTGGTGGCGCTCGGTCGAACATTCCTTCAATGGTTTCGTGGTTGAGAGTTTCATCGACGAACTGGCCGCGGCTGCGGCACAGGATCCTGTCGCGTTCCGCAAGAGCTTGCTGGTCAAGCCGGCCGGTTGGAAGCCGAAAAGCGATGAAGATGTCGATCCGGCGCGGCTGCTGGGCGTGCTCGAAATGGTGGCAGAAAAAGCGAACTGGGACGCGCCCCTTGGAAAGGGCCGGGGACACGGCATTGCCGCCTATCATTCGTTCGGCAGTTATTTCGGCGAAGTCGCGGAAGTGACCATGACGGGTGACAACTTCAAGATCGATCGCGTCGTCGCCGCGGTCGATTGCGGACAAATCGTGAATCCCGAGTCGGTGCGTTCGCAGACCGAAGGAGCGATTATCTACGGTTTGAGCGCCGCGCTGAAAAATGAAATCACGATCAAAAACGGCGCGGTCGAGCAGACAAATTTTGACGGCTACGATCCGCTCCGGATCAACGAGGCACCGCCGATTGAAGTCTATTTGATGAATAGTGAAGAAGACCCCGGAGGGATGGGAGAACCGGCGCTGCCGCCGATTGCCGCGGCCGTCGCAAATGCGGTTTTCGCCGCCTGCGGGAAGCGGCTGCGGAAGCTACCGTTCGATCTGAACCGCGCGCGAGTGTAAGGGCGGCGCCTCGTCCGCCCAGCTCAGCGAGCAAGCGGGTTCTTTGCCGAAGGTGATGCCCCATCGAGCAAGAACCCGCGGAACGTGAAAACGCCGAGACACAAAAGCCGCCGGTTTTTCGGCGGCGGCCCTCGTGGCTTCGCTACCGCGATGTCTCTTCGAGAATTCCCTGTTCCAACTTCTCCTGGCACTCGATGCAATGGCGGGTCCAGGGGACGGCTTCCAGGCGCTTGGGATTGATCTCGCGGCCGCAGCTGATGCACTCGCCGAAGCTGCCCTCACGGATCCGGGCCAGCGCTCCTTCCACCATCTGCAGCAATTGACGATCATTATTGCTTTGGCTGAACAGGAATTCTTTGTTGTAAGAACTGGCAGCGCGATCCGCGATGTCCTGCGCCGTGTCTTCATCGGCCGTGCGTCCGTCGGCTTGCGTCCGCGTGACGGTGCGGCGCAATTCTTGTTGCCGCGTTTCCAAACGTTTCTTGAAGGTATCGAGCTTCTTCTTTTCCATAGTGCACTTCTGGGGTCCAGCACACAAAACAAGACCGTTTAAAATTTTCGGACGCCTCCCGAAGGCGTCCGGCGCATAAAGACCAAACAAAAATGATAAGCGCGAAAATTGAGATGCGTCAACCACGCCGGGGGCTGTTGGGAATCCTGCGCGTGAAGGCGGAGGCGAAATCCGAATCAGACTGCCGGCCGATACTGTCCCAAAGCCTTCTGATACTCCACACAAAGTTGCGGCTTACAGGCTAGCGCGTATTGCGATGCCGCTCCGTCGATCGAGTCGCGTGTTTGAGAGACCGGGGTGGCTTCGGACTGACAACACTCCCTGTGTTCAGGGCGAAACGGGCAGGAGCGCTGGCTCCACACGGACAAGCGATCCCAAGACAATTGTGGCCCCATTGCTGGGGCCACGATGCAAAGAGGCGGATGGCGGGTGATTCAGGAAAGGCTATGCTAGATACCGTTCCTCCAGCCGGAACGGTCGTTCGGGAATGGACGCGGAGGATCGAAGAGAGTCAAGTTCATGCTCGAGGTAGCGGCCTCTTTCTTGACATTAGAGTGAAGCACTTGCCCGGCCAAAATGAGAAATGCCGTGATTGTCGTCACAACTTTCGCTAATCCACAGATAATAAATCGTTTGTGCCTCGGTGGGGAGAACGTGCCCGAGGCAGGTCGAGAGCGGGCTCAGTTGCGAAGTGCAGATCAGTGCACATTGAATGCATTCCCCTACCTGTCGATTCGTGTGGCGCGCGCGCTTGCCCGCGAATCCGCTCCAGCAACAATCTCAGTGGAAAAAGCCATTGAGTTTCGTCACAGTTACGGGCGCCACGGAAGTCGTGCCGCCGCAAAAACCTTATTTATCGCGGTATCAAATCCTCCCTCACCGGCGGAGTTGTCTTCAGCGGGTGAGGAAAGGAACCGGGTCCGCGACCAAGGTCACGATCCCTCGCAGCGGTGATTTTCTCTCTCGAGTCGCGAATCACCCAGGCCATGTCACCGCAACGAAGGCCGGCTTGCGCCCGCAGTGCCCTGGCTAAGAGCCCGACCACGCCAACGGGCTGGTTCGCTTCTGTTTGCAGCACACATGACCAAAAGGAAGCGCCGGGCAAGCTTGCTCGGCGCGTCAGGCGATGCTTTTGTTTGTCCTAGCTGTTCCCAGCCACGGTGCGGAGCTTGCCCGGCAGGAAGTGGTAAGGCGGCCACGGTCCGCTGATGGCGACTTCACAATTTTTGAGCTGCTTGGCAGCCGTGCTGTACCGGTTCTGATATTTCTCCACGCTCTTGGTGTCGATCAGGTGCGCGATGTCGATCAGCATGCCCTCCGGCGCCACCTTCTTGCAGCTGACTTCCTCCTCGAGAGGATTGAACAGCTTGTGCACCTGCACCGACAGCGCCCGCGCCTTGGTCTGGCGCTCGCGTTCGCGGGAGGCTTTCACGCGCAGTTTGGAGAGATAATCACCGCCCACGGTGTCGGGAAGTTCGACATCGATCATGGCTTCGCGCAGCGATCCGTCGCGGACGACCAGCTTGATGTGCATCTCGGACTTGCCGCGGAGTTTTGCAACGCTCTGGCCGAAGGTGCGACGGTTCACCCGCACGGCCTGGCGCAGCGCTTCATCGCTGTCGAAGATGGTCCCAAACTTGAAGGGCAGAACCGTCGAGGTACGGAAGCAGGAGCTGACCACTCGCGCATGCTCAATGGCGGCTTTCTGGTCGAGATTGCCGGTGGTGTGGTCGTACTCGCTGACGATGACGGCAAATTCACCGCTGGGATAGCTCAGAACCGCAGCGCCGTTGACTCCTTGCACACCTTCCATCAAAAATGGGCGGCGAGTGCGGGTTCCATTTGGGAGGGTTTGATGCTCGGTAATACAGTACGCGTACCACGCCATAGTGAACTCTCCGAACCGGGATATAGGCGGGGCGAGCCGCCTCGTACGTCGAGTTTTTAACCTGAGCTGCGAGTTGTGGAAGTTAGAAACGGGCGGTACTGGGTCAGCCACACCGAAAACGCTTACAGTCGGCGTTTCCTATTTGCATAATACTTCGTGCAGTACGAAAAAAGCAACTTTTTCTTGCCTCGAGGCATCCCCGGTTGTCATTTTCCATTTGGCGAGCGTTGTGCACGTTCTTGCAGGGCCAACAGAACCACGCGCAGCATTTCATCCCAAGGTGCTGGCTTGCCGGTCCAAATTTCAAATTGCCGGGCCGCCTGATGCACGAACATTTCGATGCCGGGGATGGCCTGCGCTCCCCGTTCTTTGGCCAATTTCAACAGCCGTGTTTCGGCGGGATCGTACACCATATCAAAGACATAGCGGGCGTTGATCTCTCTTTCTTGCAGCGGGGTTTCGCGCGCATTTCCCATCCCCACGGGAGTGGCGTTGATGATGACGTCGAAGGCCATTTTCTTCAGATCAGGGCGCTTCATGATTCGTGCGCGGGCCTGATGGGCCAACTTCTTGGCTGGAGCCGCGCTGCGGTTCAGAATGTAAACCTCCGAGCCCCTTTCCTTTAGACCGAAGACAGCCGCCCGGGCGGCCCCTCCCGCTCCGAGAACCAAGATTCGAGCCCCCTCAAGGGTGTTCAAACGCCGCTCCAATGGGCGAATGATTCCCGCCGCGTCGGTGTTGAAACCGTAAAGCTTGCCATCCTGTGCCCGGACAACCGTGTTGCAAGCGCCGATCTTCGCACTATGCGCGTCGGTATTGTCGAGATACTGCAGAATTGCTTCCTTGTACGGCATGGTGACGCTGATCCCATGAATTGGGATTTCGCGCACACAGGTGAGAAGATCTTTCAGTGTCTTGGCGTGGAGCGCTAGAAATACGGCATTCACGTTCTCGCGCCGGAATGCGGAGTTCATGATCGTGGGAGATAACGAATGCGCGATGGGATCTCCTACAACGCCGTAAATTTTCGTGGCCGCGTCGACCTGCTCGATACGATAGACATGGCGCAGTTCTTGGGCCGTGATCTGACCGGGAGCGGTCGCTTCCGTGGCGCTGGCGGCGCCAAATGTGAAGGCGCTTCCTGCCCGGAGCGCGAGCACCCGGCTGATGATGCCCTGTTCACCCATGCACATGCCAACCAGCGAATGGCGGTCTCCTTCGCGCGCCAGGAACTTGATCATGGTCACGTTGTCCGAGAGTGTGGTCGCAGTGCCCACAATCTTGTAGAAATCAGCGGGATAGGCCAGCAATTTCTCAAGTGTTTCTTCCAACTTTTTGGTGGCGCGGAAATCGTGGAAGGAGAGAATTAGCGCACTTCGACTGCGCAGCTTCTGGAGCTGGTCGGGCTTGCATTTGGTCGCCGTTTGCAGCTCGACGTCGACCAATTGGCAGCCTGCAGCCGCAGCCTTCGCCAGAATATCGAGCTGGGAAGCAATCGATCCCCGAAAACGCCCACCGCTCGAGATGCGGCGGCAAGTTGCAATCATGACGATCCCGTGATGCAGTTCGAAGAACTGTTTAATCTTTGCGAGTGCAAGGGCGGGTTTGGAAAGATAGTCTAAACGTAATTCCAGAAAGGAGTTATCGCGAGCCAGTGCCTCCGCTTTGTCGACGATTTGGTTGGCCTCGGTCCCGATGATCGGCACACAAAGCCGGGGCAGTCGCAGGGGTAACAGGCGCGGCGGAGCGCTATGCGCGACAGAGTTCGTGATTTTCGCCTGGGCCAGTGGGTTCAAGGTGCGAAGTGCGATGACGGCGAATTATTACAGGCACCTAACTATATATGCAACCGGGGATAAGCCCTCACGTCGAAAAATTCACAACCCAGCCCGCCCTACACCCTCGTAACCTTGACCCTGCTGGCCGTGCTTGTTACCTTCCGGCTGAAGCCTTTCTTTTCTGCAATTTAACTGGGGAAGGGAGGAACGGGACCCTTTCCGGAGGTAACATGAAGAAAACAGGATTGTTTGTGTTGCTGCTTGCGACGGCGGCTTGGGCGCAGTCGGGCCAAGCGGGCGATGAAGCCCCAGATGGGACGGCTCCGACTTCGGTTAGCTTTGTCACAGCACGGGTGCAGACGCCAACCTACGCCGACCTATACTGCGCCGGTTTCATCAGTAAGCAGACTTTGCCTGACGCAAACTATGTTGCCGGTGGGCTGGAAACGCCCAGCACGACGAAATTCGTCCGTGGCGACATTGTTTACCTGTTCGGCTCCGGCTACAGCCTCGGCGCGCAATATGAGATCATCCGGGCGCTGCAGGATTTGGACAAGTACGAAATGTATCCCGGGCAGTTCAAACTGATGAAGGAAACCGGGCAGCCGTACGAAGAGGTAGGACGAGTAAAGGTGATCGACACTCGCAGCCGTGCGGCTATCGCGCAGGTCCAGTATTCGTGCGACACGATCAGTCCGGGCGACACGGCGATTCCATTCGCAGAAAAACAGGTGG
>JASHRE010000509.1 GCA_030037515.1 Candidatus Sulfotelmatobacter sp. | reverse complement strand
GTATTTGGCCTGCACGTCCGCCGCGCGGTACCTGTGGTCGGCGAACTCGAGCACCAGATACGCGTCCTGCTGCCTATCGCTTCGAAGTGCCGAAATCTCCGTGAAAGGAAAAGATTGGCGCGCGAACGGGTAATCGACCATTACGCTCTTGTGCTGATGAACCAGCCCTTCCTTCACGATCCCGTCGATTCTTTTGGTCACTTCCTCGTCGACCGTAAAGCCCTGCCGGCTCGAATCGCAGCGGCCGTTGCCCGGTTTGCATTCCTCCCGCACCTGGTTGGAGATGTAGGTGCGCAGCACCCGCGAGTTCTCAAAGATTGATTCGATGCCCTGCTCGCCGGGCAGCTCGGCCGCGGCGAAAAGATAAGGAACCATGTCGCGCCAGTCGAAATCGTCGGCCGAGAATGCAGCGCCGGCGGGCAAATTGCTGGGGCTCGAGGCATTCGCACATCGCACAGAAACCGCAAAGGTCAAGCCGAGCAAGAAAACGAGGGTTGCTGGTTTCGTCCGAAATCTCCTTTTTATCGCGGGAACGGCAGCCATTGTACCTCGATTTCGCCTGTAAGCAATATGAGTTTAAGCAATATGCGAAAGTCTTTCATGCGGGAAGCCTCCGGCGTCGGGAGAGGCGCAGCCGTCACCCCCGCAAATCTCGGTTTTCGGTTACGAGTCGGACAAAAATGATCGCCCGTACATGGCTTTAAGATGCGCCGCGACTTTTGCCCGCTTGTAATGTTTTGAATTGTTTGTTGCACCCCGCGTGCTGACCGGTCCCGGTTCCGCGTGTTTGTACGCAACGCACAGAACTTTACAAACAGAGCAGACAGAACCGAATGGAAACAATTCCTTGACATATATCTTTGGCTTGTGCTAAACCGTCGGCACTGGAGTGGTCCGCTTATCAGACGTGTGTGTCGAGCAGCTGAAATGTCATGTGTTGGCTTTTTTGGCGCGGGCCGGAGTGTGTTCATCTGGCGCGACAGGGAGCTGAACACGACTTTTTAACATGTTGTTCCGAGAGGGGAAAAGCATGCGCTTGCTGATGGTCTCCTTCACTCTGCTAGCGTTCATGGTGTCAGGATCACTGGCCCATGGCCAAGTCTCTCAATCCGGCAGTCAACCTAACTCAACGGGGCGCAACGCTGCAAGCGAAGAAGAAGTCCAGCAGTTACGCAACGAAGTCGCTGCGCAACGCCAGACGATCGAGGAACTGAAGTCTCTTGTCGAGAAGCTGGCGGGAGCTCAGGCTCACCAGAACAACAATGAAGCGGCGGAGGTGAAGCCGGTGTCGGTGCCCTCGCCGCCCGACTTGCGGCAGGTGAATGACCCAGCTGAAAATCGGGTTCATTTGACCAACGCCGTGCTCACTGAGCCGCTGCCTGAGCCAGCGGAGGCCGTGGTCGATCAAGCTCAAGCCATGACTCCGAAGAAGGACCAGCCCCCACTCACCGCGGGCTGGAACGGCGAGCACTTTTTCGTCCGCAGCGCCGACGGGCAGTTCAGCATCAGCCCCTACGGCTACGTCGACACCGATTACCGCGCCTACAAAGGGGACGGCGCGCCCGCCGACACGTTTCTGTTGCGACGTGCCCGCTTCGGATTCCAAGGCAACTACGGTTCCCACTTCGATTTTGCGTTGCTCACCGATGCGGCAGGGACTTCGGGTTCGATAGTGCGCGACGTTTACTTGAACGTGAGGCTCCGACCCGAGATCCAATTCCAGGCAGGTCAGTTCAAAACCCCGTTCGCCCAGGAAGCCGGAACCGGCGCCACGAACCTGGACTTTGTCGAACGCGGCTTTCAGTCCCTGCTTTATCCGTCGGCGGCCTCGGCATTCCGCAGCCCGGGTATTGCGTTTCATGGGGACATCGCCGGTGGAATCATGCAGTATTGGGTGGGCGCGTTCAACGGCAAAGGTTACGCCACGGTCAACACGACCAATCAACCGGAGGTGGTCGGGCGGCTTCGCTTCTACCCGTGGCGCAGAACGAGCAACGCGTGGTTGAAGGACCTTGCCTTCGGCGGATCGATCGACCGGTCGCGCTCGCGCGGACTCTCCGGCGATCAGAGCTTCAACGGCACGATTCCCGATCAGGCCTATGACTTCTTTCCGCAGTTCGCCATCAACGGCCCCATCCAGCGCTACAACGGCGAATTCACCTACCTCAAATCGGCGTTCGCTCTGCGCGGTGAATTCGACCAGCTCAACATGTCGCGCAACAATGTGGGCTCTCTGCAGGCGGGTGGCATTGGGTTTCTGAGCCTTCCCTCGATCATCGCCAAAGCGTGGAATATCCAAACCACATACTTGCTGACCGGAGAAAAGCGTCCGGAGAACGGCACGCCGCGGGTGAAACATCCGCTGTTCGGTCCCGATACACCCGGAGGTAAGGGACGTGGTTTCGGAGCCTGGGAACTTGCTTTCCGATACATGGCCATCCACGCGAACGAACCGGAAGCCAACTTCCTGAGCTACTACACTCCGGGTTTTGTGCCTGGCTTTGACTACCATACCGACGAGATCACCGTCGGCGTCAACTGGTATCCCAATTATTGGGTCCGATACATGTTGAATCTCGGCATTGATCAACTGAAGGATCCCAGCACGATCGGCGCAGTACCGCAGAATTATTACGTCATATCGCAGGAGTTGCAGTTCAGGTTCTAACGCAGCCGGTGTTCTCTTTGTGGGCGAAGGGCGGTTCAAGAAATAACAGGACTGGCCTTGAGCCGGTCCTCGAAGGGAAAATCGCAGGAGGAAATTCCGATGAAGTCGAGCCTTTTGGTTACAGTTCTCCTCATCGCGCTTTTTGTGATCTCAACCGGCTGCGGCACAACCCCGGATTGTCCCGTGTGCGGCACGACGGTGAACGGAGCCTACGCCGTCATCAACGTCATTCCTGTGCCAGAGCACAATCCTACCGGCGAACCGGGCGGCCCCTTCAATTCCTTCGACATTAGTACAATCACCCCCAACGTGAC
>JASHRE010000508.1 GCA_030037515.1 Candidatus Sulfotelmatobacter sp. | reverse complement strand
TGGTTCGATTACAAGAGGTGAGCGGGGTCAGTTCGTAGGCGAGTCAGAATCCCACCCTGTCGGACAAAACGCGACAAGAGTGGGCAACCGCACACTGAAAAGTCAAAAATCCCCCGCCCTATGAAAAGCGCGTGGGGTCGGCGCCGGTGAGATCTATCCAGATGTCGAGTAACGCATGTTCTTGCGGCATGCGGATCAGGGGTTTGGGTCTTGTTCATCAATTCATATCGTGATACGATACTGTCGTATAGAGTACGTTTCCCTTTAAAACCACGGATGGACCTACACCGAAGACGTGAAGTCTGGCGGTTGTGCAGCCGGCAACGGATTGTTTCCGTTCTGGCGCTGGTTCTCGCGTGCTGTTTCCTTTCTGCTTTCGCTTCCGCACAGGATTGGGTCAAAACCGGCACGAGCTTGGGCATCGCTAAAGTCCGACTGGCGGTCCCGGATTTCAAGCCCTCGAGCGGTGATTCCCAAAATACCGCGATGCTGAAAGCGTTCAACGACACCCTGTGGAACGATTTGGATGTGTCCGGAATCGTCGAGCTTGTCTCTAAGAGTTTTTACCCCTTGCAAGTGCCCGGGCAGCCGACGGACGTAAACTTCATATCCTGGAATGCGCCGCCTCCAGACGCGGGCATGCTGGCGTTCGGCAATCTGGGCGTGAATGCAGGGCGACTCACGGTGCAAGGCTGGCTCTACGACGTGAAAAATACGCAGTCGCCGCTGGTGCTGGGCAAGCAGTATGCCGATGATGCGCCCAGCGAAGCGGCGGCCCGAGTAATGGCGCACAAGTTCGCCGATGAAATCATTTTCCGACTGGGCGGCGGCATTCCCGGAATTGCGGAGACGCAGGTTTACTTTGTCAGCGATCGCAGCGGACACAAGGAAATCTGGGGCATGGATTATGACGGCGCGAACCAGCACCAGATTACGCATTTGGGAACGATTTCGCTCTCGCCAAGGGTTTCGCCCGACGGATCGAGGGTCGCCTTCAGTTCCCTCACCAAAACGGGATGGGAGATCATGATGTACTCGATCGACCTGAACCGCATGGTGAGCTTCCCGCGCTTTGGCGGAGGAACGAACCTGTCGCCAGCGTGGTCGGGCGATGGGGTGAAGCTGGCATTCTCTTCCTCGCGCAGCGGCGCGCCGGAGATTTTTGTATCGGATTCGTCGGGCGCAAACGGGAAGCGGCTCACGGATTCGAAAGGACCGGATGTTTCTCCGACCTGGAACAGGAAAACGAATGCGCAGATCGCATTTGTGAGCGGGAGGACAGGCCTGCCACAGATTTACACCATGGGAATTGACGGTACGAACCAGCAGCGGATGACCGACCAGGGATATGCAGTGTCGCCGAACTGGTCGCCAAACGGGCAATTTTTGACCTTCGCCTGGGTGCGGAAGTATGGTCCGGGCGACCCGGGTGCGTCGGATATTTATCTGATGGACATCGCGAGCAAGCAGTGGGTGCAGTTGACGCACGACGGCGGGCGGAACGATTTTCCGTCCTGGTCACCAGATGGACGTCACATCGTGTTTCAGTCGAATCGTTCGGGTGGTTTACAGATCTGGTCGATGCTGGCGGACGGATCGCATCCACAGCAGTTGACATTCAGCGGCCACAACTCGCAACCGAATTGGAGTTGGAAGTAGCGGTTGTGCTGGTGGTAATAAACCCCGGCCACAGGGGCGGAAAAGGCCAGGTGTTGAAGGCGTTGAATGGCGCCGCTCAAGCCGCGTCCAGTTCAAAACGGTTCGCCCGATCGGATTTAGTGTCGAGTAACTAAACAAGTAAATACGCTTCGTCTGACTTTAAAGATATTCTTTGAAGTCGCAGGGAGGATCACAGTGAAGCAGAAAAGCACGAAATGGTTGTTTCTCATACTAGCATTGGGCGTGCTTCTGGCCCTTGGAGCTTGCAAAAAGAAAGCGGCACCACCGCCGCCTCCCCCACCTCCGCCGCCACCGTCACCGACAGCATCGATTTCGGTCGATCCGAGCAGCATTCAGGCGGGACAGTCGGCCACACTGAGCTGGCAGACAACGAATGCCACCGATGTCTCGATTGATGGCATCGGTGCCGTGCAGCCGAACGGTTCGCAGAGCGTTTCGCCGAGCGACTCCACCACGTATCATCTGGTCGCCAAAGGAGCCGGTGGAACACAGGAAGCCACAGCGCGGCTGACGGTCACGCAACCGCCACCTCCGCCTCCGCCTCCGCCGAGTGTTTCCGACGAGGACCTATTCAATCAGAACATCAAAGACATCTACTTCGATTACGACAAGTACGATGTCCGGCCGGATCAACAGTCCTCGATGGGCGCCAATTCGCAGTTCCTCGGCGCCCACACCAACATCAACCTCACGATTGAGGGCCATTGTGACGAACGGGGATCGACGGAGTACAACATTGCTCTCGGCGATAAGCGTGCCTCAACCGTGAAGAATGCGCTGGTGGCGGCTGGCATCGACGCCAACCGAATCAAGACCATCAGCTACGGGAAAGAGAAACCGTTCTGCACCGAAAGCAACGAAGCTTGCTGGCAGCAGAACCGGCGCGATCATTTCGTCTACATGAAGTAGTTTGGGCCGGGGGGACGCCGAGAAGGCGTCCCCTGCCATTGCGTTGCCGAAATGACGCGGGCGTTTGTCAAAACGAGCCGTACTTCGCCGGGCCGGACGAGCGCACCGGTCATGGACGCGGTTGTATGGCGGCTAAGGACAATCATGTATGCGCCCGCATATTCCGGGATTGAGTTTCCCGGTTCCTGCAGCGCTTTCTCTGCGCGTCAGCCCTTCCTTGTGGGACAATCACAGCATCGAGTCAGCTTGTCTGCGAGCCTGTGCAAACAGGTAATCTGTTCAATCAGGGAATTCTTATGAAACCACACCGTGTTGCAGCAATCGTGGCGTTGGCGGCGGGGCTCTGGCTGGACGCGTCGCCCGCCTGGGGCGTAAGTAAGGAGATGGTGCAATTGCAAACGCAGGTGCAGCAACTGCAAGAGCAGATGACGGCCATGCAGCGCAGCTTCGACGAACGCATGGGCGTGATGAATAATCTGGTGCAACAGAGCACTGACGCCACCAACAAAGCGGCGGCCGCGATCAATTCGCTCCAGACTACGCTACAGAAGCAGCAGGCGGATCAGAGCGGGAAAGCGGACCAGCTTTCCGGGCAGATTCAGGCGCTGAACGATACGCTGGATGAACTGAAGGTCCGGCTGGCGCAAGTGGCCAAACAGTTGCAGGACCTGCAGGCGGCACAGCAGAGCATTCAGGCGCAGCAGGCGTCGCAACAGGCGGCGCAACAGGCGCAGCAGAATGCCCCCCCTCCCGACGTGCTCTATAACAACGCGGTGCGCGATTACACGGGCGGCAACAACGACTTGGCCACGCAGGAGTTTTCCGAATATGTAAAGTTCTATCCGAATACGGATCTGGCTGGAAACGCGTATTACTACTTGGGCGAGATTCAATACAAGCAGGGAAACTATCAGCAGGCGGCGCAGAGCTACGATCAGGTATTGCAGAATTTTCCCACCGGGAATAAAGCTGCTTCGGCGCAGCTAAAAAAGGGATTTGCACTGATCGAGCTCGGGAAGCAGGATGATGGAGTGAGCGAGTTGCGACGCCTGATTCAACGATATCCGCACTCACCGGAAGCGCTGCAGGCGCGGGATCGGTTGCGCAAACTGGGCGTGCCCACGACGGCCGCGAAAAGACAGGGGTAAGACCGTATATCGAAGGAGTCTCGGCCGACTTAGGCTATACCGCGTGGTGACGGTGCTTGGGAGCGTGGTGCTTCGTGGCCTTATGAGCGTGATGACGCGTGGCGTGGTGATGCTTGGCTTTTACCCGCACTAGCTTGGGCTGGGGAGTTGCGGACGCGAATAGGCCAAGGCAGGAAAGCATCAAAAGAAAGGAAAAGAAGCTCTTCATTAAATCTCCGCTGCGACAGGTTGCCTTCGTTTATAGCTATTTCCCAGGCAAAACTCCAGTGATAAAGTGAGCCACCGGGGCTTGGCTTCCTGTGCTTCTTCATTTGCCCCTCATTCATATATCGATCCGGTCGAGGCGGAATCATGGCGGAAATCAGAGTCGATCAGGACGCGCAAAAAGGGGCGAGCGAAGCGAAACACAATCAGCCAGAGGGAAATGTCGGCCTTGAGAAACAGCTTGGGCATCGCGATCAGGACCCGCTGATCAAAGATGCCGATTCGGATTTTCCGGAGCCGGGGCTGAATCCCGAGCATAGCGGGGAGCGGAAGAAGAGCGCGTGAGAGATCGGGCTTCGTTCATCTGCATTTTGCGACGATGAGGGTGATGTCATCGTTCTGTTCGCCGGGGCTGAAGCGACGAACTTCCTCAACAATCGCGCCGATGATGTCCTCACATGTTCGTTCTCGATTTTGACGTAGAGTCTTGATCAAACGCCTGTCTCCGAATTCCTCCCCCGCATCGTCAAACGCCTCGCTCACACCGTCGGTATACAGAGCGAGAACATCTCCGGCGCAGAGCTGGCGCTGTTCCACGTCGCAAGTCCACTCCTCGAACAGGCCGAGTACTGTGGACGTGGAGCAAAGCCGTTCGAGACTGTCATCCGCGCGCAGCAACACAGGAGCATAGTGGCCGCAGTTCACGTAGCGGAAGCTTCTCTTTCGATCGTCGTATTCGGCAAGGAAAAGGGTGGCGTAGGCGGCGCTGGTCGTATTTTCGTAGAACAGCTGATTGACTGATCGCAAGAATCGCTGCGGATGACCGAGAGCCATGGCACTCTGGCTTCGAATATTCGCCTGCAAATTCGCCATCAAAAGAGCGGCGCCGATTCCTTTTCCCGATGTGTCTCCAATGATGAGGCCGAACCGATCCGCGCCAAGGGTCAGGAAGTCGTAGTAGTCCCCGCCGACATCACGGGCCTGAATGCAAAGACCGGCGTAGTCGAGAGTTTTGAGTTGCGGCAGTTTCTGCGGAAAAAGCCTTGCCTGTACCTGTTTGGCGATCTCCAATTCCTGAGCGGTGCGCCGTTCCGCCTCCAATTTCTCAGCCGCAGCGCGGCGCTCCGCCTCGAGTTCGCGAACCCAATCGTCTCGACCAACCAGCGAAAACGCATTTCCGTCCAGATCTTCAAAGCTCGTGAGAACACCTCCCCACAGCGTCATCTGCGGGGGATGGTGAAAGCGCACTCCGCGCTTTCGCCAAGCTTCGTACTTGGCGAGAACGTCTTCGGTCACCAGCACCACATGCCGCGAACGGCCGATCAGCTTGTATTCCTCGGAATTGCGTTCGGGAGTGATGAGAGCAAGAACCACGTTTCCATCGGGAGGCGCAACGGCAATCCAGCGCCCGCCGGTTTCATAGTTTTCGTCGATCACGACCTTGAGTCCGAGTTTCTCCACATAGAACTGCAGGCTGCGATCCTGATTCCGGACGAAGATATTCACGCACAGAAGACGCAGGTAGGGATCCTGTCGATCCAGCCGCACGGTCGAAGAAAATGAAGAACGGGCTTCTGCCATCGCAAGATTATAAGGCGCGTCAACGTTGCGGCTCGTGGATAGGCGGCGCTGATGTTCCCGGCACTTTTGATTGCCACTTCTCGCAAAGGCGGCGGCAAGCGGGGACCCGACTTTCTTCAGGATAATTCGGAGAGCCGTTGCTCCAGGCGAAGTTTGACGTCAGGCCATTCGTGATCAAGGGTAGAGAAGTACACCGTGTCGCGAATGTACCGGTTCCTAGTCAGGCGGTCGCGACGGACGCCTGGCTCCTTAGATTGCGCGTATCCACTCTGAACTGGACGCGGACCGCTCCGCAGGCAATGCGTGACTCAACATGAGAAGTTTGGCTTCCGGATTGGCGTGCCCTCCACGCACGTGTGGGTGCAAGAACGAAGTTCCGATTTCGACTCCGCCTTGACTCGCCAGCGAGGTGTAATACGAGGACATGCCGACCAGGCGTCCATCAGACCGGCTAGGGATGGCGTGGGCCATGCGCTCATTCAGCGGCGGCGCACCGCAGGCAACCGAACGGTACCGTTCGAAACCTTCGCCCGTGCGATTGATGGGCACGATCGCCCATGTTTCCGGGTGGCAATCAATGGTGGCACGACTCTTCTTTGAGGCACGGTTCGAACGGCTCCGGCCGGACGAATCGGCCTTCCAGAGTTTTGAAGATTGGCTGCACGGAGTCGGTCAGACGCGCCTCCCCGCGGCCCTTAGTTGAGGCCCGCTGTCCCCCCATTGCCTAAAATCCGGCGGATGGGGGCTTCGCCCCAAACACTAGCGAAGTTCTTCCATGCAAGCATCGAGGACTTCCTTTGGTGGGCGCGTCATCGACTCGGGCAAAGTTGCAAGCGGCTGATCCACGACGTTGAGCAGATCGATAAAACTCGGCGCCTGCGGATTCACGTAGAACACGCCAGTTAAGACTTCGCCTTTATCGTGCGCTTCGGTGAGACGTGTGAGGGCATGAATCTTGTCTGTGGGATCGTAATCCTCTTCCAGCTTGCGCAGGTGCAACCGCGATCCGTCATGCATGGTGACGGCGATCGTTGATCCGGGGTCGTACTCCACGTCGAGGTTTTCGAAGTGGGGTACGAAGCTGACATCCTGCAGAATCTCTTCATGCTCTTTCACGTACTTATACGACTTGGTCGAGCCTTCGTGGTCGTTGAATGTCACGCAGGGTGAAACCACGTCGAGCATGACGGTGCCTTTATGCGCGATCGCGGCTTTGAGCATGGCACTGATCTGCTTCTTGTCGCCAGAGAAAGAACGGCCGACGAATGTGGCCCCGAGTTGGATAGCGAGGGCGCAGGTATCGATCGGCGGAAGATCGTTGAGGACGCCGGTTTTCAGCTTCGAGCCGAGATCGGCAGTGGCGGAAAACTGGCCCTTTGTGAGGCCGTAGACGCCGTTATCTTCGATGATGTAGATGATCGGCAGATTGCGGCGCATGAGATGCACGAATTGTCCGATACCGATGGACGCGGTGTCGCCATCTCCCGAAACTCCGATGCAGATCAGCTTGCGATTCGCGAGCATGGCCCCGGTTGCGACCGAGGGCATGCGTCCGTGAACCGCGTTGAAGCTGTGCGAGCGGCTGAGAAAATACGCCGGCGTTTTCGACGAGCAGCCGATGCCGCTCGGCTTGATGACGAATTCGGGCTCTACACCCATTTCGAACATGGCTTCGATGATGCGCTCAGAGATGGCGTTGTGGCCGCATCCGGCGCAGAGCGTGGTCTTGCTGCCTTTGTAGTCGATAACGGTGAGGCCGATGCGGTTGGTCTTGGGCCCGGGTGCAGATGTGCCGGGCTCAACGGTGGTGGTGGACATTTACTTCCCCTCCATGCTGGTCAGTTCATCGGTGATCGAGCGGGCGTCAAGCGGCAATCCGGTGATATGCGAGATACTGCGCAGGCGGCCAATCAATTCCGGCTTCACGTCAAGTTTCAGCAAGCTTAGCATTTGCGCGTCGCGGTTCTGCTCGACGACGTAAACGCGCTCGTGCTGCTCAATGAATTCGTGCACTTCGCGCGTGAATGGATAGGCACGCAAGCGCAGATAGTCGGTTTCGATTTTGTATTCTTCGCGGAGTTGATCGCGGCCTTCAGTGATCCCCCAGTGCGACGTTCCGTAGCCGATGATCCCAATTTTTGCGTTATTGCCTTTTGTGATCTCCGGCCGCGGAACGAAGGAGCGAGCGGTTTCAAATTTGCGATTCAGGCGCTCCATGTTGTTTTCGTAATCATCGGCGCGCTCGCTATAAAGCGCGCGCTCGTTGTGGCCGCTGCCGCGAGCGAAGTACGCTGCCGCAGGATGCGATGTGCCGGGCAAAGTGCGGTAACCGATGCCGTCTCCATCCACATCTTTGTAACGGGCGAAACTTCCGACGCGGTCCAGATCTTCCTTGCTCAGAACCTTTCCACGCTTGATCGGCAAGGTTGGATACTGGAAGGGATCGGACATCCAGTTGTTCATGCCCAGATCGAGATCGGACATGACGAAAACCAGCGTCTGGAATTGCTCGGCGAGATTGAAGGCTTCGGTTGCCATGTTGAAGCACTCTTGCACCGAGCAGGGGATCAACATGATGTGCTTCGTGTCGCCGTGCGACAAGAATGCAGTCGAAAGAATGTCGCCTTGCGAAGTGCGCGTGGGGAGGCCGGTGGATGGGCCAACGCGCTGGATGTTCCAGATGACGCCTGGAACTTCGACATAGTAAGCAAGTCCCGCGAATTCCGACATGAGCGAGATGCCGGGACCGGCCGTCGCCGTCATCGAGCGAGCGCCGGCCCATCCGGCGCCAATGACCATACCGATCGCGGCCAATTCGTCTTCGGCTTGCACGATCGCGAACGTCGCTTTTCCGTCCGGACCGATGCGGTACTCCTTCATGTATTCGATCATCGTTTCGACCAGCGAGGAAGATGGCGTGATCGGATACCACGTGACCACTGTGCACCCCGCGAACATGCATCCCAGCGCAGCAGCGGAATTTCCGTCGATGATGATCTTGCCCGCAGTCTTGTCCATGCGCTCGATGTAAAAGGCGCCGCGTTTCTGAAGATTGGTTTTTGCGTATTCGAACCCGGCTTGCGCGGCTGCGAGGTTGAGGTTGGCCGCTTTCACTTTTTTCGCGAACTGTTTGCGGATCGCCTTTTCCACTTCGGCCATTTCAATGGTGAGCAGGTTGGCCACAACGCCAACGTACACCATGTTCTTGACCAGCTTGCGGAGCTTCGCTTCCGGGCAGACCTGGGCGACGATCTTGTCGTAAGGGACGGAATAAAAGATCAGATCGTTACGCAGTTTGTGCAGTTGCAGCGGTTCGTCGTAGAGAACAGACGCTCCGGCCGCCAGCGCCATCACGTCTTCCGTAGCCGTCTCGGGATTCATGGCGACGAGGAAGTCGATTTCCTTCTTGCGGCCGATGTAACCGTTCTTGTTGGCGCGGATCGTATACCAGGTGGGTAGACCCGCGATGTTCGACGGGAACATGTTCTTGCCCGAGACCGGAACGCCCATCTGAAAAATGCTGCGGAGGAGAACTGTGTTTGAACTTTGTGAACCCGAACCGTTCACCGTCGCAACCTGAATGCTCATGTCGTTGACGATGCGCTTTTGACCCGTGCCGCCGGCGGATTGCTGCGGCACGAAATCCGTAGTGGCCATCCCAACACCTTCCTTCAATTCAAGGGCGGAACCGAATCGCCCGTAGTTGGACTACAAGAGGAAAATCATTTCAATTATACGGCGGCATCGCTCGACTGTCGCGGCGAATCGCCCGTCCGGAGCGGAGCGAACCTGAGTGGAAAACGGCCGTCCACAAGGAAGTCAGCCCTACGCGCCGTTGCTGCGTGCAAAAATATTCGAACCCGGTGGCGCGTCTGGCCCAGATCCTTCAGCAGGCGAAACGAGGCCCGTTCAGAATCACAAGAACTATTCCGTCTTGAAGAACTGAGCGATAGTCCGGAACTTATTATATCGGGACACGACCAATTCGGAGGGAGGGATCTTCCTCAATTCAGCCAGGTGCTTCTGCAGGCTGACATCCAGCAGATTGGCGGCGGCTTCATGGTCGCGCTGAGCTCCGCCTTCGGGTTCAGGAACGATGTCGTCGATGCAGCCAAGTTCCTTGAGGTCGTTCGCGGTAATGCGCATGGCTTCCGCAGCGAGCTCTTTTTTGGTCGCGTCGCGCCACATGATGGCGGCGCACCCTTCTGGAGAGATGACCGAATAGATAGAGTTCTCCATCATGAGAACGCGGTCGGCGACGGCGATGGCAAGAGCACCGCCGCTTCCACCCACGCCGATAACCGTCGCAACAATTGGGATTTCCAGCCCTGCCATTT